>NZ_JAILQF010000026.1 GCF_024699075.1 Butyrivibrio sp. | reverse complement strand
ATACGTGCTATTGATATCCCAAAGGTCAAAAGTTTCATGGAAGAAAACCCTGAGATCCTTGGAAGCTGGTCAGAGTATGAAAATGCCAAAGTCATAGACCAGGTCCTTAATGATGAGATCAGCTTTGGTTTTGTAGTAGGTAAGCCCGCGCAGAGCAATATCACTGCCACTTTGGTTCAGTCCCTTGATTTAGTAGTATACATCCACAAGATTCATAGATTCTGGGACAAGAACACACTTGAAATCAAAGAACTTCGTGATGAAAATCTTATCCTAATGAACGAGAAGCATCACTTATACTATGATGTTGTTAATGCCTGTCACATGTGCGATTTCAAGCCGCACATAGCTGCAACCGTTGAAGAAGGCGAAGCTATGTACAAGCTTGTAGAAAATGGAATCGGAATCGGCATATCTCCAAGGTTCCTAAAGGACAATGATAATATCCGTGCCGTAAGCCTCAAAGATGCCTACACATGGGACATTTATGGTATATACCGGAAGGATTCTGCAGATAAAGATATTGCAGAAAGGTTTCTTACCGCTTTAAAATCCTGATATCTATATTTCCGGAGATTGCGTTGATGTTCATGTTATTGGCTCCGCTTCCAATGACATAGGTATCACCATCTTTGGAGAATGCCTGCTCGTAAGATACATCGCCGCTTACAACTTTAAACTGTGCTGTAACATCGATCTTCTCAGGAAGATTGACTGTGATATTGCCTGAGGATGTCTTGATCTGAGTATTCTCAGGGACAGTTCTTAATGTATATGTTCCATCCCCGCTGGAAGCCTTAGCATCCAAACTCTTGATATAATCAGAATCAACATCTATTCTGCCGGAAGCTACCGAGATTGTAACCATATCTGCTGTCTCTAAGCCAAGCTTCACATCACCTGATGACGTATTTGCAGTCAGATTGGTACAATTTCCAACTACTGTAAAGTCTATATTACCTGAAGAAGTATGAAGATCGATACTGTCAGAACTGCATACAGCTGCAGTATTACCAGAAGATACACTGATCTTAAGATTACCAAGTGTTACATTCTTAGGAATACTTACAGTAAGAGTTTTATCAAGATTATTTAGATTGATATTCTTAGATGATGCACAATACTTGATAAACAAGGTAGTACCTTCTACATAAGAATGCACTTTGTGATCATCGTCAAGATCTTTCTTTGAAGTCTCTTTGATTGATATAGAGTCAGATTCAGATACTTCCAGATAGACATCTCCTGATATATAGTCTATATCAACATTTTGAATATTATCTGTGATATCGCGATCTCCCGATATATATTTATCGCCATTATCATATACATATTTGGAAAAAAGACCAAATGAACGTCCGTTAAAAAGTCCCATAAATTATCCTCCCATTTTTTTAACCTCATGTCGCGAGCAAAGCGAGTGACTAATGGTTCAAATTGGTGGAGCTCGCGACACCAATTTGGGTTTGAAAGTGGAACACTTTCAAACTTTACCAAAGTTATATTCTTTACTTATATTCTTGTTATACCGTCATCTGTATACATATCATAGCTCTTAGCATCTGCCTCGAAACCTATATATGTCAGGTTATCTGTAGCAAGAGCTCCTGTCCTATTTGCAGGCTCTGTGATAGGAAGAACTCGTCCTTTTCTTACAAATACCAGCACCTCTCCAAGATCTGCTCTTAGATAATGATCTCCCTTAGATAGAACTTCCTCGTCATAATCATCATATGCCCTGAAGCGGATCATCTTCATATCTTCCGGAAGATATACGTATCTGCCTGTAGTATTCTGCTTGTATACAGGAGCTATCATGATACTGTCTCCTACAAGGAGCTGATCTTCTACTTCCCTGCTCCTGTCATCATCATATTCAAAGCATAAAGGCTTAAAGAGCATCTCATAGTTAAGAGCAGCCTTCATGAATTCTGAATACAGATATGGAATAAGAGCATATCGAAGATCTATTAGTTTCTTAAAAGTATCTTTTGATTCAAATCGGTATAGTTCCTGATATCTAGTTCCTGCAGCAGCATGATTCCTGAAAAGAGGTGTGAATATGCCAAAAGATATCCATCTGATAGCAAGATCCTCAGTAGTATCCGCACCAAATCCACATACATCAGCACCTGAATACAAGAAGCCGCACATAGACAGAGCCGGCATCTGCTGTATATTAAGAAGAAGGTGTGACCACCAGGACTTATTGTCACCGCACCATATACCGCCATATCTGTGCATCCCTATATATGAAGATCTGGAGAACATAAGGATTCTTTTGTCAGGAGATAATCTCTCAAAAGCTTCACCGGCAGCCCTTGTCATATTGTAGCCAAAAAGGTTGTGGACTTTGTCATGCCTTATCTTCCTGCCTTTGTATTCATGATAGAATCTCTTATAATCCGCTTCGTTATTGTCAATAGAGCCCACAAGATCCTTGAAAGCAAAAAATGACTTTATATCAAGATTCTTGCCTTTATAATCCTCTATAGCATCAAATACTTCCTTAAGATGATCCTGCGTATAGAATATGGCAGGCTCGTTCATATCATTCCAGAAACCGTCAATTCCCTGATCCAGAAGGACTTTATACTTGTTGCCAAACCACTCTCTTGCCTTATCATTAAGAAAGTCCGGGAAGTGAACCTGACCCGGCCATACAGCTGCTACAAGATTTTCTCCATTTTCTTTTTTGACAAAAAAGTCTTCCTTGACGCCTTCTTCGTAGACATCATACCCGTCTTCAATCTTGACGCCCGCATCTATGATAGGGACAAGGTGTATGCCTCTTTTTCTCATCTCATCTACAAATTCAGGGAAATTCGGGAAAGCCTTGTCATCTACAGTAAAGTCCTTGTATCTCTCCATATAGTCAATATCAAGGTAGATCATATCAAGAGGAATGCCAAGCTCGTCATACTTATCAGCTACTTCCCTGACTTCATCTTCTGTATAATAGCTCCACCTGCTCTGACCAAAGCCAAATGCCCAGTAAGGCGGGATGTAGCTTCTGCCAATGAGGTGCCTGAACTCTTTGACTATATTCTTAAGACTTTCTGATCTGGACAAAGAAGCTTCAGATTCTTCAGCCTCTATCAGATAGATATATGCATCGAAATCTTCAAAAGATATTACAAGCTGGTCCTGCTGACTATAACCTATATCAAATGTAACTCTTCCAGGTGTATCGACATAGACTCCAAGTGACCTGTCATCAGATGTTATAATCAGGAAGTTCTGTGATGCGTACAAAGATCTCTTGTCCTCTGTATGATTGGGATCGTCTGAATTAAAGCTTGTATAGATCCAGCCCCTTTTGTTGATACCACGGACTGTCTCCCCAAGTCCAAAGACCATATCCTTCTTGGACATAGATAATGAAAGCATCCCCTCTTCATCATCTTTCTTAAAAAATGGAATCTCCCCTTTGGTAACCTCGATATCCTGCACAACAGAGTCTGTCTCAATGGGATTACCAATTCTATACTTTCTAGTCACTTTACTATACTGCCTCCCTATGTTCTTTTTAGGTTATTATTTAATGCTTTATGTAATGTTTCTATAAGAACTTCTACGTAATGCTTTATGCATTATTGGTATGTATTATTTTTTGTATTATTTTTTGTATTATTTTTTCTATTGTCTTTATCTATAATCGTTATCAATCGTCTTTATCATCAGATTTTTTTCTCCGTCCCAGAATGCCAAATGGCCAGATTTCAATGGTATCTTCTTCAAATACTATAGGCGCATGTTCCAGTGCAGAGAGAAACGCAACCCATTCATCGAACCCTTTCCATCTCTCATTTGGCTGCATAGGTAGTACAAGCCTCTTTCCATCTACATATATTCCAAAATTATTGG
>NZ_JAILQF010000024.1 GCF_024699075.1 Butyrivibrio sp. | reverse complement strand
CTTGTAACAGCTCTTATGATGCTGATATCAATGCTTACACTACTTACGATCGCAATAGCAAAAGGCTGGTTCAAGTTTTCAAAGCCTATAGCAATAGCATCAATATGGGGCGTATTTGTAGGACTTCCGGTGATCGGATCCGTAGTCATGTTCTTTGGAAATGGATTAGCAGATTATCAGAAGGCAAGACTCGTAGCCTTTTTTACAGGCAGCGGCGAAGCAAGTTATCTTACTAATGTATTA
This sequence comes from Butyrivibrio sp., assembly GCF_024699075.1. The sequence continues at coordinate 1,870 of NZ_JAILQF010000024.1, read as the reverse complement.
AGAAATGTAGCAGCATCCTGCAGACTCTACGGAAGTAACGGAGTAGATGCAAGTATTACAATACCTGAATATAACTCAGCATACGTTCTTTCATATATATCAATTACATACGGGCTGATCGCAGGAATACTTATTGCATGCGCACTTGCAGCTCTTATTGCGATAGTCTTTGGAATATCACTTAAGCAGAAGAATCAGCTTGGAATGCTTATGGGATGCGGCTGTGGTATGGTTCTTCTTGTAACTACTTTTATCAACATCTTTCAAAATCTTGGATGGTTCCCGCCTTCAAGAACATTCCTGCCACTTATGTCTTCCGGCGGAAGTAATATCATAGTTACGTATATACTAATAGGAATAGTTCTTAGCATATACAAATACAAAAGCATTTATCCAAAACATATATCTGTGGACTATAAGATTTTGTGACTACATAATTTTTTAAAACAATTAAACTAAAAATGATAAAAAACCGGCAACATATGATAAAAAGTTGCTGGTTTTTCTTTGCACACTCATATAAACTTTAGATTGAATGAAAAGAGGTCTAAAGTGAAAAATCAAAAAACATCAATCTTAAACATGACCGAGGGTAATCCGGTCGCACTTATAATACAATTTTCGATACCCATGCTTATCGGTAATCTGTTCCAGCAGCTTTACAACCTGGTGGATTCTATTATCGTGGGACAATTCGTAGGTGCAGATGCCCTTGCAGCGATAGGTGCAACAGGATCTGTAACGTTTCTGTTTTTCGCACTCTGTAATGGTATTGGCAGCGGCGGCGGAATCATAACATCACAGTTTTTTGGAAAAGGAAATGTGAAAGAAATAAAGTCCTGTATCGTAAATACAGGTTATATAATGCTGGTATTTCCTCTGATAGTGGGAATCTGTGCCTTCTTTCTGGCAGGACCCGCATTAGCTCTTTTGGGAACCCCGGACGATATCATGGGTGATGCGGTTCTCTACATGCAGATCATGTGCGTTGGTCTTATCTTCGTATCACTATATAACTACGCATCGTCAATGCTTAGAGCACTGGGAGACTCCAAGACTCCCCTTTATTTTCTTGTCTTTTCATGCATTCTGAATACTGGTCTTGACGTACTTTTCGTATGCGGACTGCATATGAGCGTAGCAGGCGCAGGTATTGCAACTGTGATCTCTCAGTTTATATCAGGCATCAGCTGCCTTTTATATGCGATAGCAAGAAACGAATACTTCCATATGACAAGAGATGATATGAAGTATGACACACAGATTTCCATTAAAGTTCTCAAACTCGGAATTCCACTGTCACTCCAGTTTTCCCTGATCGCAATATCATGTATGGCCCTTCAGAAGGTTGTTAATTCTTATGGCAAAATAGCTGTTGCCGCATTCACAGCTACCAGCAGAATCGAGCAGATAATCCACCAACCCTACCAGACACTTGGCGCAGCCCTTTCAACCTGTACCGGCCAGAACTACGGTGCCGGCAAGAAAAAGAGAATTACAGAAGGCTACCACAAAGGCCTTCTGCTTATGTTTATCTTCTCAGTCCTGATGCTGCCTATAATACAGCTTTTCGGCGAGTATATGATAAGGCTATTCGTTGAAGACGAACCAGTTATTGTAATGGGTGCTAAAGCCCTCAAGATCACAAGCTTTTTCTATGTGATGCTTGGAATGATCTACGTTGTAAGAGGCGTATTGAACGGACTTGGCGATTCCTTTTTTGCCCTATTTAATGGAATGGTAGAAGTCTTCGGAAGATTTACAGTACCATTTATGCTGACAGCTATTCCTGCAATTGGTCTATGGGGAATATGGTGGTCTGTCGGAATCGTATGGGCGATAAGCGGAATCACAGCCTGGATGAGGTATA
>NZ_JAILQF010000120.1 GCF_024699075.1 Butyrivibrio sp. | reverse complement strand
GTTAGTTTCTAAAAGCTCATGATACTGCTCCGGATATGTTCCAACTACTGAATCCTTGCTGCCGCAGCAGATAATGAATACATCAGGCTCTACTGCGCCATCTGCAAATTTCATCTCGCTCTCTTCGATCATTCCCTCGTGAGTCATGAATTTATCTGTTGTGGGAACGATTCCCGGTGCTGCAGAGATTGCACATACATAACCAAAGAGCTCAGGTCTTTGAAGCGTGATATAGATTGTCTCTCTGCCGCCCATTGAAAAGCCTGCAAGATAAGTATTTTCTCTACCTGTAAGAATTGAATATTCGCTCTCAATGTGAGGCATCAGGTCATTAACAAGATCGTTGATGAAATTGTCGTAAGGAAGAACGCTCTCGCTATCAAAACCAGGCTGCTGGTTAGGATCAGATGTTGCGTACATGTTAGGACATACAACGATTGTCTCTTCGATGAGTTCATCAGCCGCCATATTACCTACGATCTCTTTGATCCTGTTCTCTCCATCTGAGGAAAAAGAGTACTCGTTTCCAAAGATACCATGTAAAAGATACAAAACCGGATACTTCTTATCTTCGCTATAATCTGCAGGAAGAAGGATGCTGTGCCCCCTCTCCAGTCCGCAGGTTTCAGAATAATAAGTTGCATGAGTAAATTCGCCGTATTCTACATCACCACGCTTTGACTCGATCATTAATGGACATCTTTCATCAATCTCATCATTAAGAACGAACTCTGTGTCAGAAGCTTCTGCACCATCTTCTGTCTTTATTCCTGAAGCAAAAGAGCTTAAGTCTTCACTACTGTTATCTGTAGCCACGCTGCTCTCTTCGCTACTATTTGCTACTTCCATGCTAATCTCTTCGTTACTGTTTTCTGCTCCCATACCTTTGGCCTCCTGTAAATTTGCACCACATGCGCACAATGCGGTCATAACTGCTGCCAATAAAATCGAAATGCTTTTCTTTCTCATAACCGGACCCTTTGAACTGCATTTTTCATATTCTAATATAAAGCCGCTCACAAGCCATATATTGCTATAATCATGCTATTGGCATTCAATAATTCGAGTTATTTCTTTCACGCTATTTTTTATGTTCCAAATACTCCTCAACTAGTTTTTTCATCTCTTCCTCATCAAAATGCGTATAGGAATGTGTTTTGGGAGCAGGATATTCCATACTTGATAGTACATACCATATTAAAAGTAAACTCATTAAAAACAATGTCGTCATTAGCAAACTATACCAAGCATAAAATTTAAATTTTCTCCAGTTGATATCTGATTGGATTTCATGGACTCCTTCCGGATCATATATATAAACAACTATATTAGCTCCAGGTTTTAGACCTTTTTCACTGGTGCATACTTCTCCTTCCAGCGTCTTGCCTTTATAATCATAGCTAACATTATATGTCTCATATATCTCACCACACCTACTATTTATCTTAACAATCTCTGCCCCTTTACTATCAATGACCTTTCCTCTAAACTTTTTAGATTTCTTATATCTTATTCCTAAAATCCAATTTACAATTGCCAAAAAAACAAATATCGATACACAAAAACCAATTTCAAAATAAGCTGCCACTGTTCTCAAAAAACCTTTCTACATAAAAAACTATCATTAAATGTCTCTTTATTATTCTCAATAAATTATTTGTTATATACATAAGAATTATAATAGCCGCCAACAGTTACTTTATTTTTATATTGGCTATCATAATTCATTTGGTCCATGCCCCATAAAAAAAGCAAAAACATCAATAATATAACTATAATTCCCACAGCACACGCAGCAAATATTTGAAATTTCCTCCATCCGATATCTGATTGAATTTCATGAAGATTATCCGGATCATATACATAAACATCTATCTTATCTCCACGTCTTAACCCTGTTTCATCTGTGCAAACCTCGCCTCGAAGTGTCTGGCCATTATATTCGTAACAAACATCATATGTTTCATATATTTCACCACAGCGGCGACCAAAATAAACTATCTCTGTGTCTATACTATCAATAACTCTTCCTTTAAACTTTTTGGATCTCTTATATTTAATTCCAGAAATCATATCCACCATTACCAAGAGTAATACAAATGGTAAAAATGCTAATCCCCAACAACTTGAACTTGTCATCATATAAACCTTTCCATATTCAAAACAAAATACAATTGATATATGAGGCCTGCATATATCATAACGATACATAGCTTACCATATAGTATCTTTGTAAATAAATAATAATCGCAGCAAAAAAAGACTTATAATTCCTGTACTCACAGGCTATACGTCTTTTTAATACTGCTGTTATTCTATTACTGGCTCATTCATTTCAAACGGATTCTATATCTTTCCAGATCTACCTGATCACATTCTAAAAATAATGTCTCGATGTATTCTCCGCCATTTGCAAGAATAGTTTTTTTGCTGGCTTCATTTGAAGGAATACAGCTTACACCTATTTCATCAAATCCAAAGCTCTTAAGAAAATCCAGGGCTTTAGCAAGCATCCTCTTAGCGTAACCTTTTCTTCTTTCTGAAGGCCTTACTGAATATCCTACATGTCCGGTATATTTCTCCATTCTCTCAGTGAGAACATTGTGAACCTGCATGCAGCCAACCATCTTCATATCCGACTTCCTAAATACCATAAGGACATTGCCCCAAGCGCCGTGCTCATCTGCTTCTCTGCTGGGATTAGCCCAGCCTATGCAGTGATCGACATACTCTTTTGTATCAGACATTCTTTTCATAGAAAAGCATCCATCAAAGCTTGAATCAACATCAAGCATCTCCTGCCTGTAAGCAGCAATCTCATCAGCAAAATCCATAGACGGCTCTATAAATAAAAGCTCATCTTCATCAGAATCAGCCTGCCCTGCAATATATTCAAGCGAGAACTTCTCACAGATAACTCTGGACTCTTCTGTAAATTCTATTCCGTATTCCTCTGCCTCTTCTTCAAAAAACTCTTTATGAACTTCTCTCCAGTATTCTAGAGATCTGTCACCCTCTCCTTCAGAATATGCATGATATGGAGGCACTTCATTAAACTTTCTAATGTATACGTCATAATCTCTTATAACGCACATTGCTTCATCTTTGCTGTTTAATAAAACGCTGTATTCACCAGCTTCCGGAATCTCGTCAAGCTCTCCTTCAGCTTCATATGCATCGTAGAGACTTGCTGTTCCAAACTTCTTACCTTCAAGTACAAGCTGTAAGAGCTTATCGCCTTCCTCATCTTCACCAAATCCCCATGCTTCATAGGGGGTATTTATATCTATTCCTTTTTTAGTACAAAATTCTTCCCATAACTGTTCTGCTGTCATATATGTCTCCTGGATTGTCCAATATATG
>NZ_JAILQF010000117.1 GCF_024699075.1 Butyrivibrio sp. | reverse complement strand
TTATGTATAAATATACGTATTTGGGAATTCTACTTATTTCCAATGTTTTTAGGTCGTTGACTTTATAAAAATTTGTTTAGGGTATAGCCGGAGGAGTAAAATTGGCAAAAGAATTAATCAGACTTGAGCATATATCTAAATCATATGATGGAAATATGATTCTTGATGATCTTAATCTTAGTATTCATGAGAATTCATTCGTTACGATTCTCGGACCTTCAGGATGTGGTAAGACTACAACTCTTCGTATAATCGGAGGTTTTGAGTCGCCTGATCAGGGTCGTGTTATTTTTGATGGTCAGGATATCACTAATCTTGCCCCTAATAAAAGACAGCTCAATACTGTGTTCCAGAAGTATGCTCTTTTTACACATATGGACATAGCGCAGAATATAGCTTTTGGCCTTAAGATCAAGAATAAGACTGATGCTTATATCAAAGATAAGATAAAGTATGCTCTTAAGCTTGTGAATCTTGAGGGCTTTGAGCACCGTATGCCTGATTCACTTTCTGGCGGACAGCAGCAGAGGGTAGCTATAGCAAGAGCTATTGTTAATGAACCTAAGGTTCTTCTTCTGGATGAGCCTTTGGGAGCACTTGATCTTAAGCTTAGACAGGACATGCAGTACGAGCTTATAAGACTTAAAAATGAACTTGGAATTACTTTCATATATGTAACTCATGATCAGGAAGAGGCGCTTACAATGTCTGATCATATCGTAGTTATGAACCAGGGTTATATCCAACAGGAAGGATCACCTGAGACTATATACAATGAGCCTGAGAATGCCTTTGTTGCTGACTTTATCGGAGACAGTAATATCATTCATGCAACTATGGTTCAGGACAAGCTCGTAAGGATCCTTGGCGCTAACTTTGCATGCGTAGATACAGGATTTGGTGTTAATGCACCTGTTGACGTAGTTATAAGACCTGAAGATGTAGAACTTGTCAAAAGAGGCAGTGGAATCCTTCCCGGAACCGTAACCCATGTCATCTTCAAGGGTGTCCACTACGAGATGGAAGTTGAAGCAGGCGGCTTTGAATGGCTTGTTCATTCAACACGCATGGCTCAGGTTGGCGATGAAGTTGATATAAATGTAGATCCTTTTAACATACAGGTAATGAATGTTCCTGCATCAGAGGATGAGGAGGCTATAGAAATAGATGTTTAATAACTCAAAGACATCTCGTCTTCTGGCTTCTCCTTACATTGCATGGTCGGTCATATTTATTGTGGTTCCGCTTGCAATGATTTTCTTTTACGGCCTTACAGACGAGTCCGGGGCATTTACAATTTCAAATGTTACGGCTATAGCAAGAGCTGAGAATCTTAAATCACTTGGACTTGCTCTTGTTCTTGCGCTTATAAGTACTGTCATATGTTTTTTGCTTGCGTATCCTCTTGCCATGATACTTGCAAGAAACAAGATAAGTTCTCAGGGGATCATAACAACTCTTTTCATTCTGCCTATGTGGATGAACTTCCTCTTAAGGACTATGGCATGGATGACCCTTCTTGAAAATAAGGGTGTTATAAATGGGATATTAAGCTTTTTAGGGCTTCCTAATATAAACATTATAAATACCCCGGCAGCTATCGTTATCGGTATGGTCTATAACTTCCTTCCCTTTATGATACTGCCTTTATACAACTCACTTGCAAGAATAGATGACAATGTCATAAATGCTGCAAGGGATCTTGGGGCAAGTGCCATTCAGACTTTCTTTAAGATCACACTGCCTCTTACTATTCCGGGAATACTGTCCGGAATAACAATGGTATTTATACCGGCTCTTACAACTTTCGCTATAAGCACTATGCTTGGTGGATCCAAGATCCTTCTTATAGGTAATGTAATAGAGCAGGAGTTTACACTTAGTTATGACTGGAATATGGGAGCAGGTCTTTCACTTGTACTTATGCTCTTTATCATAGTCAACATGGTCGTAACAATGATGGCAGATAAGTCATCCTATAACTAAGATGGATATACGCTGCCTTATATAAGGTCCGGCGTGGGGAATGTTTATGAAAAAAACTTTTGAAAAAGTATACATGGGTATCATACTTGTTTTTATGTATCTGCCCATTGTCACAATGATCATATTGTCTTTTAACACAAGTAAATCAAGGGCTAAGTGGGGCGGTTTTACCTTTGACTGGTATCTTAATCTTGCTTCTGATTCTGAGATAATCAATGCTTTTGCCAACACACTTATAATTGCTCTTATATCAACACTTGTGGCTACAGTAATTGGAACTGTTACCTGCGTTGCAATGATGGGACTTCACAAAAAGTCCAGATCCTTAATAATGGGTGTTACAAATATACCTATGATAAACGCCGACATCGTAACAGGTATATCCCTTATGCTGCTTTTCAGATTCCTTCATTTTAATGCGGGATTTGTAACTGTTCTCATAGCTCATATTACTTTTAATATACCTTATGTAATGTTGAGTGTTATGCCCAGAATGAAGACGATCAATCCTAGTGTTTATGAAGCTGCTCTTGATCTTGGGGCTCAGCCTTTCTTTGCATTTAGAAAGACAGTACTTCCTGATCTCATGCCTGCTGTTATAGCAGGAGCAATGATGGCTTTTACAATGTCACTTGATGACTTTATAATCACTTATTTTACTAAAGGTTCAGGTTTTGATACCCTTTCAACCAAGATATACAGCGAAGTCAAAAGAGGTATACAGCCTGAAATATATGCGCTTTCTGCAATTATATTCATAATAGTTATCGTGCTTATGGTAAGCTCCAGGCAGATAAGAGCAAGGAATTCTGTTGCTGCTTCCAAGAAGGAAGTGTCTTATGCAAACAGAAAGAAGCTTAATAAAAAGACTGTCCTTGTACTTGCCGTAGCCAGTGCTGTCATAGCAGTAGTTGGTATAACTTTTGGCGGTGTATTTAAGACGGAAGATAATCAGGTGTATGTATATAACTGGGGAGAATATATTGATCCGGAAGTTATAGAGATGTTTGAAGAGGAAACAGGAATCGAGGTGGTCTATGATGAATTTGAATCTAATGAGATCATGTATGCCAAGATTGCATCTGATAACTCTGCTTATGACGTAATATGTCCTTCTGATTATATGATCTCGAGGATGATGCAGGAAGGTATGCTTCAGGAACTTGACTGGGATGAGCTTAACTATGCATCAGAAAATATTGACCCAAAGTATCTTGCCACCGCAGCTTCTTTTGACGAGGGCAATAAATACGCAGTGCCTAATTTCTGCGGAACTATAGGTATTCTTTATAATAAGACTCTTGTGGATGAACCTGTTACGAGCTGGGACATTCTTTGGGATGAGAAATATGCAGGGCAGATCCTGATGCAGGATTCCGTAAGGGATGCATTTATGGTAGCTCTTGCCAGAAGAGGATATTCATTTAATACTACAGATGAAACAGAGCTTAATGAGGCAGCAGAGGATCTTATCGCTCAGAAGCCTTTGGTTCAGGCTTATGTAATTGATCAGGTAAGGGACAAGATGATAGGCGGAGAAGCAGCTCTTGGTGTAATATATTCTGGCGAAGCTCTTTATACTCAGAGGGAAAATACAGATCTTGAGTATGTGGTTCCAGAAGAAGGTTCTAATGTATGGCTTGATGGCTGGTGCATTACAAGGGATGCAAGGCATTCAGAGAATGCACTTAAGTGGATCAACTTTATGTGCAGAGAAGATATAGCACTTATGAACTTCGAATATGTAACTTACACGACTCCTAATCTTAAGGCTCAGGAACTGATAGAAGATGAAATGATCAAGAACTCCACAGTTGCATTTCCTGATGAAGAAACACTTTCAAGATGCGAAGTATTCACCTACCTTGGACAGGATGCAGACGCTCTCTACAACGAGCTCTGGAAAAAGATTAAGGCTGCCGACTGATCAGGACGTGGCAAATAATCCTTCAGAGTATAAAATTGCACCTTGGCGCCTTGCACCATTTTCTTTTGCTCGTAAATAACAAATGCAGATTTTCTTAGATGTTTCCGCATTTTTTCTTTCATTGCGCATGCTACGCTAAAACTCGCAGGACGGTTTTAAAGATTTTACTTATAATGTCATAGCCCGCATGGCGGGCATATTAAAAAAGAGGAATCAACTTCTTCAAGCAAGCTTGGAAGTTTGATTTCTCTTTTTTAATAGGTGCTTACGCACCGTATGACATTTATTAGATGTGTTATTGCCCGTCCTGCTTCAGACAGCGCTTCGCATGCGCATGAAAAAATGCTTTGGAAACATTAGAAAATCGCATTTGTCATTAAATACTCGCAAAAGGAAATGGTGCAAGGCGCAAAGGTGCGAGTTTATGGGCTGAAGGATTCTTATTGTCACTTAAAAGGCTTATGATGATGTGCATAGCGATCTGCGAATTTGATCAGAGGATTGTTACGGGTTTTTGGTATTCGTTTTTGGTTTGAGGAATTATTAGGTGGTAGATGTCTGATGCAAGGATGTCTTCATTTAATAATTCCTTTTGTCTTTGGTCTTCAATTTTGAAAGAGTCAGACATTCTGCTGATCACAGG
>NZ_JAILQF010000091.1 GCF_024699075.1 Butyrivibrio sp. | reverse complement strand
ATTTTCCAAAATTTTATCACAGACGTCGGATTTCAAATCATAATAGTAAAGAACCAGATCATCATCTCCCTTCTGATAAGTAGTTACAACGAAATAAACCTCATTATCATCTCCCCAATAACTAGTAACCTCCTCTTTGTCAGGTGTAGAAGACAGGAATATATCCTGATCTGTTTCAGTTATTAAATCATAGCGTTGAAGACCAGATTGATTAAGAGCATTATTAACCCGTGTATAGTGATAAAATGAATGACAGTCTATGTCACTCGGTCCAAAATCGTGAATATAATAAACATATTCCCCTGGGTAAGTATCACACCCCGAAAGCAACAACATAACAATGCCCAATGAAAACAAAAATCTTTTTAACATGTCTTTTCCTCTTTCTCCGGCGCATCAGTATTTATCGAATCTTCTTCGTTGATTTTCAAATCATTTTTGTTCGGATCTTTCAGTCCAATAACCATAATATATTCCGAATTGTCTTTAGAACCAACATTTTCTATTGCTTCTTTTAAAGAATCAAATTCAACGAGAGCTTCTTTTTTATCTTTATGACCGTTACCATTATCATCTTCATAGCAATCAGCATTATGAACTATATATTTTACATCTCCATTTTCATCCTTTATTTTTTCAATATTAACAAAATGCATCCCACCATAGATACTATTACCGTCATTATATACCTCAACTATAAAAGTATCGCTATTTTTATCGATTATTTCTAAATCATCTGAATCTGCAGATGTTGTGCACCTCACTTCATATTCAGTATATTCTCTATAGTAATCAGCAATTGCCATAACTGAAGTTCCCCAAGCTCCATTATTTACACAACCATAATATTCAAATTCTGCTATCAACTCAGCAACTTCCTCATCAGTCAAATCTATTCCTAAAGAATGATAAGCATTTATTATAGCTATTATGCCACACCCATTATATGCCATATTGTAATCGCCATATTTTATAGCTCCCCAATATTCTTGATTTTCTATATATTCCCCACTTACATATACCATATCAATTTCTTCTACGTTATCTTTCTTATGCTCATCAATCGTACTTTGACTAATAGAACCTTTTTTTGTAAACATATCTATTATTGCAATAACCGTATCATTTGATACATTTTGTGGATGAAAGCCTTTAAGAATCTGTATAACTTCATCTAAAGATAAACCAAAATCAACAGTTATTTTAAATATTTCTTGAGAAGATATATAAAAAGTAAAAGTCTTTTTCGAATCCACATTATCGTACTGTTCACCGTTGTTTTCCACAGTTATTCTCGGAATTACTATTCCATTATCATCTAGCTTTGCTGCCTCTGCACCTTCCTTATCAATTAGCAATCTATTATTTCCAGTAATCTTGTATATCAGATTAAATCCTGTCATTCTCCCAATTGCATCACACGTCTCAGCTTTGATATGATTGGCAGCCGTTTCTAGACTATTTTTAGATGCGCCTTCCATACTATCTATCATCTTCATTGCTGTAAGATGATATTTATCAATCATTGAAGTCTGAGTGTCACTGTAATTACTCAGCTTATCTGCAATAGCAAACACCTGTGACACATCCATAAAAATTCTTTTTCCCATTAAAGTTCTCCCCATCCATTTGTGTTATATGTATTCCGTTTTCACAAAAGCTTCTACTTATATCCAATAAAATTATACTAATATCATTTTTAAATACTTTAAAATCTGACGAAATGCATTTTTCATCCGATGAACTGCATCTGTTTCGTAAATCTTTTTATTATAGTTTTCAAACTTCGCACATATAAAAAAACACCAAGACCTTGAATATTCCTGAGGCTGGTAGTAAATAAATGATTTTCATAACAAGAAAATCATTTATTTACTACCAGCCTCAGGAATACACGATGCCTTCCGCATTTTATATGTGCGAAGTTTGAGTTATTTATACATATCGTCCAATGTGATCAATTTGAAAGCACTTGCATTCTCTTTCACATAATCTGAAAATCCACCAAGAGAAAACACGCATATTACACATCTAATACTATATCCTGGTAATCTGTAATATCTGTAAGAATAGGAAAATCATCTACACCTGCATGCGATAAAAGATATTCCTTAGCCATTTTTTCAAATACTTTCCCCATAAAATCATGTAAATGATCTTTTACCGCTGAATGGAAATATGCTTCACCATTATCTGCATTTATAAGACTTGTTGCTCTATTTACATATCGGAACCAGAATTCAAGCATACTATCATTAAGAATGTAATAAGGTTTTTTTACAACTCGTCTTTCCAGCAATTCCGCATTAACTAGCACTTTTAATGGATAAGTCATTTCTTATCAAGAATTCTTAATTCTGTTGTTCTACCTCTAAATATATCCTTCATACAGCACCTCCATAAGGCGAAAACATTTTCGCCGAAGTTAATTTCGCCTAAATCTATTTCGGTAAAATCATTATATATATACACCAACTTTCAAGCAAAAATAGCTATTTCCTATTGAATAAAAGTTTATGCTTTGCGCTGTTCATATACTAATTAAGGGGCTGCATAGCAGCCCCTTGTTAAAACAATCATTTATAATTTTCAGATCTTAGCGATATCTACAAGTTCAAGACCTTCCTCGTTGTATGCATTTTCAAGACTTGAAACAAGTGCTTTAGCTGTATCAATAGCTGTTATTACATTAACGCCAGTTTCAATTGCTGTACGGCGGATGAGGAATCCGTCACGGCTCTTGTCACGTCCCTGAGTAGGTGTATCGATTACAAGGTCGATCTTGTGGCCGAGGATAAGGTCCATGACTGTAGGTGATTCCTGATGGATGTTGTTGACCTTACGTGCCTTGACACCGTTCTGGTTCAGGACATCTGCAGTTCCAAGTGTTGCATAAATGATATAGCCAAGCTTTTCATAGCGTCTTGCTATATCTATTATCTCGCCCTTATCGGCATCCTTGACTGTGATGATCATCTGCTTGTGCTTGGGAAGTGATACTCCTGCTCCAAGGAAAGCCTTGTACAGAGCTTCTTTGAAGTCTGTGCTTATACCAAGACACTCACCTGTTGACTTCATCTCAGGTCCAAGGCTGATCTCAGCGCCTCTGATCTTCTCAAAAGAAAATACCGGCATCTTGATAGCTACATGTGATGCTTCAGGCTGAAGTCCGGGAGTATAGCCAAGGTCTTTAAGCTTCCTTCCCATCATAACCTGTGCTGCAAGGTCTACAATCGGTATACCTGTTACCTTACTGATGTATGGAACAGTACGAGATGATCTTGGGTTAGCCTCGATGATGTATACTTCATCTCCAACTGCTATAAACTGAACATTGATAAGTCCTATTACATTGAGGGCCTTAGCAAGTCTCTTTGTATACTCTGCGATAGTATCCTTAACCTTCTGGGACAGGGACTGTGCAGGATATACTGATATAGAGTCACCTGAATGAACACCTGATCTTTCGATATGCTCCATGATACCGGGGATTACGATATCTTCGCCGTCGCATACAGCATCAACTTCTGTTTCAACACCCTGAAGGTACTTATCTACAAGGATAGGATGATCCTGAGCATATCTGTTGATGATATTCATAAACTCTTCTATTTCCTGATCAGAAAGTGCTATCTGCATTCCC
>NZ_JAILQF010000058.1 GCF_024699075.1 Butyrivibrio sp. | reverse complement strand
ATTGGCAAGATACTTTGGTGTGTCAGACAAGTATTTTCTTGACATGCAAAATGATATAGACCTTAGAGAATTAAAATCATCATTGGATAGCGAAATACAACTGATCATCCCTATCCATATGAATTACGAAACAAAATAGTAGTGCAGCACTTTATGTATTCTTCAATCTTGTATATTCAATAAAAAGAGAATGTAGCATCAACTATTTTACCTGATGCTACATTCTCTGTTATTGTTATTATACTTCTATGAATTTTTCTCCAGCACTCCGCTTGTCACAGTAGATATGATGACCTTAAGGTCTGTCATAAGGCTTCTTTCTGTGATATATCTAAGATCAAGTTCTATCCATTCTTCAAATGGCATAGTATTCTTTCTAGGGCTGCTCTGCCAATAACATACAAGTCCTGGTTTTACCATAAGGCGCTGATTTTGATATTCGTCACACTTATCCTGCTCATATACAGGAAGAGGCCTTGGCCCTACTATGCTCATATCACCCTTAATTATATTTAAAAGCTGAGGAAGTTCATCTATACCATGCTTTCTAAGAATCTTTCCTAATTTTGTAACTCTTGGATCATTAGTCATTTTAAAAGCGGGTCCGTCCATCTCATTTTGTGACAGAAGCTTTTCATGAAGTTGCTGAGCATTTTTGACCATTGTACGAAATTTATACATTTTAAATACTTTTCCATTTCGTCCGGTTCTCTCTTGAATAAAGAAAGGTGATCCACCATCTTCTATGCTTATTGCAGCTGTAATAAAAAGTAGTAAAGGAAGAAGAAATATCAAAGCTGCCAAAGAAAGAATTATATCCAAAGATCTTTTTATAATACTATAGGCTCTTTTATCTGTAAGTTTTAGCCCTGCATACCTTCTTGGATATATTATTTCTGCACTTTTTTGCTGCGGCATCTCAACAACTTCAAGACGAGGATATCTGCTTTGTTCCTTAGCCGAAGCTAGAGATGTCCATTCTGATGTAATTGTAAGTTCCGGGCCGCCAAGTATCAGTTCCTTCATAGAGAATCATCCCTTTCAGTCATGGATGCTCCTTACATCATGCATCCACTTCGTCATAGAAGACATCTATGATAAGATCATATAAACTCTCTTCATCATAAATGAATTCTTCAAAACCAGATTCCCCTATGATGCTCTCTCCCTTCATCTGGTATATATTTGCAGAATCGAAGTCGTACCCTGCGGCTTCGTTTCCAAGATACACTGCTTCATTAAGACCTATATCTGTCACCATATAAGGTGATAAGGCATTATAAATTGAAGCAATTGATGTTGGGTCCTCTTTTACTCTTTCCTGAAGAGCTGGTATGAACTCTATCAGGTATTGTAGCTGTCTTTCAAGACGCTCATTAGCACTAAAGTCATCAGTTATATCCCTGTGCTGTGTGTACCAGTATGCATCATCTCCAGACAATCTCACTACATCTCCCTGTTGCAGTGATCTGTATTGTCCATATGATGGAAGATCATACATTACTTCTAGGGTTACCCCTCCAACAGTATCATTTACTGTTGGTATAGCTCCCATATTGACGGATATATATCCTGCTATAGGAAGCTCATGAAATAGACTCTTTACGGTATTAACTGTTCTTTGACAGCTTAGATCAAGTCCGTCTCCAAAGCCGTGCTGCAGGCATATCTGAGCTTCTCCTGTTCCTACATATGTGCCTTCTTCATTATAGACATCTATATCTGTCATGGTATTTCTATTAATGGCAATTATCTTTATGTCCTTATTATCAGGATCAAGTACCAGGAAGAACATAGCATCTGATTGACCTCCACTTAAGCCGTCTTCTGCTTCATGTACTTCTTCCATACTATCAATTCCTAGTACCAGAAACGTCAGGAGATTAGAATTAAATGCATAAGTCTTACCGTCATATCTGATCCATCCGGGTTGCCAGGATGATGCTGATGCAGTAAGTGGAATCTGTCCATCATCCATTGATAGATTCTCATACATAGATGCACTGGACATATCAGGTGCCTGGTCTTTATTGGCCTTATATAGAGATATGCCTCCAGTATAGTCTAGAAGTCTGTATGCACCATATCCTATTCCTGCAAATCCTATTACTACAGCAAGCGATATAAGTACTACATTTCTGATAATTCTAAATACTTTTTTTAATTTAGAATGCTTGTGACTCGTATGCCTATGATGATGCGATTCTGTCTTTACAGAGCCCCTGCTTTTGATCTTGCTTGGATCAAAATTTCCTAAAGCATTTATAAAGTCGCTATCGTCATCTTCTTCAGTCTTTTCTTCAATACGTCTGTCATTACGTATTCTAAATTCTTCTTCCTTTGATGGCTCGATATATTCATCGCCATCTTCTAGATCAAATAGCTTTTTTAGTTCTTCAGTTCTTCGCCTGTCTTCACCTTTCTGACTTTTGATCCTGTTCTCCTGCTGCCTTTCCATCGTGAATTTTCTGATCTCTTCACGGCGCTTCTTTTCAGAGAACTGGTATTTTACTTCCTCTGCCCTGCTTACAAAAGGCTTTGCAAGAGGAGCCTCACCCCTCATCTCTGAGAGCTGCTCTATAGCAGTTTTATAATGAGCCTCTTGCTTGATCACAGGCTTATCTTCATGCACCTTACTATGTATATCTTTACTATTATTTCTATAGCTTAAGCTAAGGTCATCTATAAAGCTGTCATATAGTTGCCTGTTATTAACATATGAACCAGATCTTAATGGCTTCTCTTCGATATTTGTACCAGATATCCATGCATTTATGTCGCTGTTATCAACTTGGGCCTGCCTGGGACTGTCAATGTCTTCATAATCGAAATAATTATTATGA
>NZ_JAILQF010000007.1 GCF_024699075.1 Butyrivibrio sp. | reverse complement strand
GAAAAAGTGAGAGATTCCTGGAATAATCATCCTGTAAGCGCTTTATATGAAAAAGACATACCGGTAAGCAAAAATGCAGAAGGTGTTTATAAAATTGGCGGAGCTTCTTTTAATGATGAGGAGTTATCTGCTGCAAGAGATATGATAACAGGTATCGGAAGTCAGTTAAAGAATGGATATCTCAGCTACAGAGATTACGCCAAGATGGAAGTGGCTCAGAAGGTCGTGGATGATCTGGCATCCAAAAACTTTCGCGAAGACCAGGCAAAAGTAATCAGCCGAGCTATGAAAGACTTTAATGACAATCTGTTAAATACGCAGGACAGGATGCTGGTAAATAAGAAAATCAGAACCAATGACGATCCTTCATCCGGAAAGTATTTTGGCATTGAAGTTCATGTACCTGAAGAAGTAAGAAAATCAGTTAATGAGTATGCCAGTACAGATATCGCAACAGATCGGGATCTTATTGCAAACATCCGCGATAACATCAGAAGTACAGATATTTCAAATAAAAACGCTGTGAAAAAATTAATGGCTTCTTATGAAGATATGATGAGACCTGCTTACGATGCTCAGTACCCGGCTCAGCTAAAGTCAAATGTTGATGATGCTATTTCTAGAGATGAGAATGATCTGATGAAACTGATTGACTTCTCGGATAAATGGAAGAGATAGTAATGTCCATTCGTTACAATAATTCGTCCATTAATGACATGAATATATAAAGAGTATTATTCATGATGATATTATAAATACATAGTTTAAAGGGAAAATGCTTACATGGATGTCCGTGCTAAGCATTTTTGCGTTATTTAAGCATATCGATGAGCTAAAGTAAATTGAGGAAAGCGCAAATGGATAAATATCGTTTTGCAGTATGTGATGACGAGGAAGCTGTCAGAAGCCTGATCTCCGAATGGCTTTTGAAAAGTCCATACAAGGCAGAAATAAAAGAATATGATTCCGGGGAAGAACTACTTAGGGATATTGATGCCGGAGTAAATCCGGATATTCTTTTTCTGGACATTGCAATGGGAGGAGCTGATGGCATTGACACTGCCAGAGAACTTGGGAAGAGAGTAGAAAATAATGGCAGAAGTATGCGCGCTTCCAGACCACTGATTATATATGTTACGGGTATTCCTGACAGGATGGGAGATGCCTTTTTAGTGAAGGCATTTGATTATCTCTTAAAGCCAGTAACCCAAATTGAACTTGAAGATGAGCTTAAAAGAGCGGTTGATGAACTTAAAAGGCTTGATGCCCAGCATTTATCAACAAGACAATCAGATGATGAGTTATATACTAAGCCTCTTGTCATTCAGACAGGAAGAGACATGATCAATATAAAACAAAAGCATATCTTATATATTGAAAGCAGCGGCAGAAAATCCATAGTTCATGCAGAAGGAAAGGCTTTGGATGTATATAAGAGGATGAACGAATTTGAGGACGAACTTGGCAACTCTTTTTTTAGGATACACAGAGGATACCTTGTAAACATGCAGCATATTAAAGGCTATTCAAGGTCTGAAGCGTATATGGATAATGGTGAGACTTTGATCATATCCAAGTATAAATATGCTGATTTTGTAAGAGCATATATGAATTTCATATCCTGAAGTTGGCTAATGGCCAAAAATAGTAACTCATATTTTGCGAGGGGACGATGTCGGAAGAACAATTCTATATAATTGAGCAAAGCTATGCGATAGCAATTATACTTGTCAGAGGCTTTTTCTTTGGGGCATTTGTAAATCTTTTTATAGATAAGGAAGTACTTGACAGCGGGAAGACTGCTTTTCTTACAACAATTATTATATTGGAAGGTCTGTTTTTTTATATGATCCCATATGAAACGAAATTTGGGTATTTCCTGGTATGTCTTCTTACGATAATTGTTATCTTTTATTTTTATAATTCAAAGGTGCTCGCGCACATGATCTTTGTCTTTTTCCTGTGGCAGAATATTTTTTACATATGGCATCTTATTAATTTCACAATTTTTGATTTTATTACAGATAAGGCTTTAGAAGTGCTGGATTATTCCGGAGAAGGAGCAATGGGCAAGCTCTTTTTTATTCTGTTTTTGCTTATGATAGCTCAGGTACTTTTTCTTCTTTTCTTCTTTACCTTTTCATATTTCATAATAAGAAGAATCTGCAAGAAGCAATACGACATGTCACTTGCAGAGGCTGTATACCTATCCATCTATTCAACTGTTTCCTATCTGATCGCATACAGTATAGTGCAGATCATGGTTGTCCCTTTGGAAAAAGAGGTTTTTGTCTTACTGGATGAGAAAAAAGATTTAAGGTTTATACTTCCTCTTATCGCGATCCTTATATTTATAGGGGAGATGACAGCAGTTGCAACCTGGCAGCGTTATAGAAGACTTAAGGAAGAAGATCTTATATTGCAGGAGCAGTTACAGGAGCAGGCTTATATCAGGAAGAAGATAGAATATACAGAAAAATATCATGACAAAATAAGAGCCCTTCGCCATGATATGGCAGGAAAGCTGATGGTTCTTAAAAGCTTCCTTGAAAATCACAGATACGAGGAGGCATCTGATTATCTTAGCGAAATGAATGTAGAGCTAAGTGAAGGCGCATTTTTGTATGCTACTGGGAATCCTGTTTCAGATGTAGTTATAAATGAGGCAGCAGCACTTTCGCAAAAAAGAGGATGCAGGTTTGAATGCGATTTTTCTTTTCCCAAGGATAAAGAAATAAGTGCCATGGATGTAGGAATCATATTAAGTAATCTTCTGGATAATGCTCTGGAAGCGGTTTCCTATGTACCTGAAGATAAAAGATATATTGAGCTGTCGGGTGAGATGAAGAATAACTTCTTCCTAATAAGAATAGTCAATCCTTATGACGGAGTTGTAGAAAAAGGGGATGATGACAGCTTTAAAAGCAGGAAAGTTTTTAGTGAGGAATCAAAGAACCAAAGGTCGTATAAGTCAGATACCAGTCTGCACGGAATAGGATTAAAGAGCGTCATGAATCTTGCGGATAAATATCTTGGTGCTGTTTATATAAGCACAGCAGATAACCTCTTTGAAGTAAAAGTCATGCTGCAGGATTCTAAGAATCATCAGTTTTAAAAGAATTATTGACGCTGGATTTATATAAAGTTGACCATTCATTACACAGAGATGTCCGTTCATGTCAAATCTATTTAAACGCCTTCTTTTATGGACGATACTTGAATTGAGAGTATATATTCTTTGCTTTTAATTCAGGATCCTATTTGTCCGTAAAAGGAGGTGTTTTTTATGATCTTTGGACAAAACTATTTTAACGTTCTTACAGGGCGGATAGGCGGAGCCGGTAATATTTGGAATAGACAGGGATTGTCTGGTTATAGCAGCTTGAATAACATAAGCAGAAATAAAGAAGCTACAGGTGCATATAAGACTGGTTACAGTAATAGCTATTATGGACTAAGCGCGGGAACTATCAAAGCGATGAATAATGCGTTTGGTACAATTGACAGATCTTATTCATCAGATATTGAGACTGCTCAGGGCGCGGTGAAATTGGAAAGTGCTGCCAGAAAATTATCAAATGAAGAGCTCTATGAAGAAAAGAATACAAAAGAGCTCCTTAAGGCAGTAATGAATTTTACAAACGGATATAATGAGGTGAATGACAGTTCTAAAGAAACCGGAAGTATAGCTGTTAGACGAAGCGCGGGCAATATGAGAGAAGCAGTTCGTGATAATATTTCTGACCTTAGAAAAGTAGGAATCGGCTACAACAGCAAAAACGGAGAACTGTTTGTAGATGATGAAGTATTTCAAAAGGCTGATAAAGAAGATGTCAAGAATATCTTTGCAGATGCTGGTTCTTTCGGGCAACAGATAAAAAGCAGTGCAGCGGTTACATCTCAGGCAGCAGTTGCATCCGGCAGGTATTTAATAAATAGAGGAATATATGGAGCTAATGGCGCATATGGCCTTGGCAGCTATGGCGGATATAGTTCTCTTCTTTCAACAATGTTCTCCACTTGGATTTGAGAGGTAAGATATATGAAGATAGCTAATAGTGATGTTTTTTCAGCTTCAAGCTACAGCTATCAAAAGGAATTGAGTACAGGCAGCGCAGGGAATGGCGGATTTTTTGCAGGATTAGTAGAAAAGCAGGTTGAGAAAGAAAAATCGGATTACAAAGCATCCGGAAAAATAACAACACAGGATGGCAAGAAAATAGATGTTGATCTAAAAGTTAATATGGAAAGGAAGAAAGAGCGTGATACCTTTATCCCTCTTGCATCACCTCTTGATAACCTTTTTGATCCACTGATAATCAATACAGGTTTAAAGACATCGGGACTTAGCGATCAGAAATTCAAGTTTGATCTTGACTGCGATGGAATACAGGATGATATTTCTATGACCAAGTCAGGAAGCGGTTTTCTGGCTCTTGATCATAATGAAGATGGGAAAATAAATGATGGTACAGAGCTCTTTGGAGTAAAGAGCGGAGACGGCTTTAAAGATCTTTCCCAGTATGATTCTGATAAAAATGGCTGGATCGATGAAAATGACGAAGTGTTCGAGAAGCTTAAAGTATGGAATAAGACAGATGACGGCAAAGATGAACTTAAGACATTAAAAGAAGCAGGAGTCGGCGCTATATATCTTGGAGCGGAAGATACAGAGTTTACGCTTGAAGGATCAGATGGGAATCTTGATGGTAAGGTTAGAAAGACAGGTCTTTTCCTAAAAGAAGATGGAAGCGCAGGGACAATTCAACATGTAGATCTTGCAATCAAAGGTAGAGAATCTGAACTTATGAGCGTTTCAGAAAAGCTTGATGAAGTCTTAGAAAAACTTAAAAGCGAGAATTCTCAAAGAAGCAGGCAAAGAAATAATAACAATGCACAAAGACGCAGGATAAGAGAGGCAAGGCAGAAAAAGCAGCTCGAAGAATATTATAAGAAAAAGGAGCACAATAAAGAGCTTATGGAAAACGCAAGAAAGCGGCGCGAAATGCTCTATGAAAATAAATAAAGCAGTAAGCTTAAGATATATACGTGCATCAGTCTCATAAGCTGATGCACTTTTTTGTGAGTAAATTTAGTTTCTCGCCAGGTGGCGGCCTAGAGCAATAAATGGTATAATCCATTTTATAGGAGCCGTGGAGGGTTATTATAATGAAAAAAAATAGAATCAGATTAAAGGGGCGTCTTAAAACTTTTTTAACGACCTTTCTTTACCTTGATATAATATTAATTCTTGTCACATTCCTTGTATATTTCTTTGGAGGTATACAGGCAGGAATTATTCTTACTATTTTCACTATTCTATATACAGTAATAGTTTTTCTTATGTATTTTATGACACGGCCCATTGTGATCAATGAGCTTGTAAGTTTTGCTACCCAGTATGGACAGATTCAGAAAACGCTCCTTAGAGAGATGGATCTTCCAAGCTGCCTTCTGGACGATACAGGCAAGGTTATATGGTCTAATATCGCTTTTGAGAAGACTGTTCATGAGAAGAAGAACTTTCATAAGCAGATAACAGCTGTATTTCCTCAGGTGACAGCTGATAAGTTCCCGGCCATGAATGATGAAGAGGTTCAGTACGACCTTGAATATGAGAACAATTTCTATTCACTTAGAATGCGTAAGATATCTCTTGAAGAGATGGCAAGTAACAGCGACATTATAGAGGCCAGCAGCTATGACGGATATCTTATCATAGTATATCTCTTCGATCAGACAGCTCTTCGTCTTGCAGTTCAGGAAGTTGATGACCAGTCTATGGCAGCAGGACTTATCTATCTTGATAACTATGAAGAAGCCCTTGAAAGTGTAGAAGAAGTAAGACGATCACTTCTTATAGCACTTATAGACCGTAAGATCAATAAGTACGTAGCAAGCTGTAATGGTATAGTACGTAAGACTGAAAAGGATAAATATTTTGTGGTAATGCCCAAAAGGTACTGCAAGGTAATGCAGGAAGCAAGATTTGATATCCTTGAAGAAGTTAAGACAGTCAATATCGGTAACGAAATGGCTGTAACACTCAGTATAGGTATGGGTATTGATGGCCTGTCATATTCACAGAACTATGAATTTGCACGTAATGCCATAGACCTTGCTCTTGGACGAGGCGGTGACCAGGCAGTTGTTAAGACTCCTGATAATACGATCTATTATGGCGGTAAGAGTCAGCAGATTGAGAAGAATACAAGAGTTAAGGCAAGAGTTAAGGCTCATGCACTTAAAGAGATCATCACAGCTAACGACACAGTCCTTGTTATGGGACACAGACTAGGTGATGTAGACAGCTTTGGTGCTTCTGTAGGTATTAACCGTATCAGTAAATATCTTGGCAGAAAGTGTCATATAGTACTTAATGATGTAACTAAGTCCATGCAGCCTCTTGTGGATCTTTTTAAGAACAATCCTGAATATGAGGATGACATGATCATAGGCTCTCAGACAGCAATAGATATGGCAAGCGGCAATGTGGTCCTTGTTGTTGTCGATGTCAACAAGCCATCTATTACAGAATGTCCTGAGCTTCTTAGATTCTGTAAGAACATAGTAGTACTTGACCACCACAGACAGGGAACTGAGACAATTGAGAATGCAACTCTCTCCTATGTAGAGCCATATGCATCATCAACCTGTGAGATGGTATCAGAGATACTTCAGTATATAGGCGAGAATGTTAAGGTTAATACTGAAGAAGCCGACAGCATGTATTCAGGCATTATGGTAGATACCAATAACTTTATGCAAAAGACTGGTGTCAGAACCTTTGAAGCAGCTGCATTCCTTAGAAGAAACGGAGCAGATGTTACCAGAGTCAGAAAGCTCTTCAGAGAAGATGCCAATGAATACAAGACCAAAGCCGATGCTGTAAGTCAGGCTGAGATCTACAAAGGAGCTTATGCTATATCAATATGTAACAGTGAAGATATCGTAAGCCCTACAATTATCGGAGCGCAGGCTGCCAATGAACTTCTTAATATCAAAGGAATCAGAGCCAGCTTTGTATGTACCGAATACCAGAATATGGTCTATGTAAGCGCAAGATCAATTGATGAAGTCAATGTCCAGCTTGTAATGGAAAGACTTGGAGGCGGCGGCCACATGAGTATGGCAGGCTGTCAGATGGAAGGCATTACAGTTACAGAGGCCATAGGAATTATCAAGAAGACAATAGATACAATGATTGAGGAAGGTGAACTTAAATGAAAGTAATTTTATTAGAAGATGTAAAATCTCTTGGCAAAAAAGGTGACGTAGTTAAGGTAAGTGACGGCTATGCCAACAATATGCTTTTTAAGAAAAATCTCGGAGTAGAAGCAACCAATGCTAATCTTGCAAGACTTAAGGCTGAGCAGAAGCATGATGCCAAGGTAGCAGAAGAAAAGCTTGAAGATGCCAAGGCATTTGGAGAAAAGATCGAGAAAGAGCTTATCAAAGTTACAATTAAGACAGGAGAAGGCGGTAAAGTCTTCGGCTCTATCTCTACCAAAGAAATAGCTCAGGCTGCCAAAGACCAGTTTGGATTTGATATAGACAAGAAGAAGCTTGTCCTTTCAGATCCTATCAAAGCATGCGGAACATATGAAATACCTGTAAAGCTTCATCCTCAGGTAACAGCTAAGATCAGAGTATCTGTAACAGAAGCATAAATAAATTCATGGACAAATCTTATAAAATCCATAAAGAATACTGATTTTATAACTTATTGACTTTGGATATGTATAACAAAGGATTATTATGGCAGACGAACAGTTTATGGTTAAAAGGGTTCCGCCGCAGAGCCGTGAAGCAGAGCAGTCTGTTGTAGGCGCAATGCTCATGGACAGAGAGGCAATAGAAGTTGCCACCGAGTATATAAACGGTGACGACTTTTATGATCGCCAGCTCGGAACCTTTTTTGACGCATGTGTTGAACTTAATAAAGAAGGAAGACCGGTTGACCAGGTTACACTTCAGGAAAGACTTAAAGACAAAAATGTCCCCCCTGAATATGCATCAACCGAGTATATTGTAAATCTTGTTGCTGCAGTACCGACATCAGCCAATGTCAAATACTACGCTCAGATAGTAGCTGAAAAGTCTACATTAAGAAAACTTATAAAAGTCTGTGAAGAGACATCAAGTAACTGCTATGCAGGAACAGATAAGCTTGAGACTATACTAAACAATGTAGAAAAAGATGTATTTAATGTTACACAGAGAAGAGACGCCGGAGAATTCGTTCCCATAAGTCAGATAGTAGTAAATGCCCTGAATAAGATCGCAACAGCAAGCCGTAACACAGGAACGGTAACTGGTATTGCAACAGGCTTTACAGATCTTGACTATGATACATCAGGTTTCCAGCCATCAGATCTTATCCTGATAGCAGCAAGACCTTCAATGGGTAAGACAGCTTTTGCTCTTAACATTGCAGAATATATGGCTTTCAGGAATAATGTAACAGCAGCTATCTTCTCACTGGAAATGAGTAAGGAACAGCTTGTAAACAGACTTTTCGCCATGGAATCACATGTCGAAGCCCAGAATCTTAGAACAGGTAAGATGTCAGACGGAGACTGGGAAGCACTTATTGACAGTGCCGATCTTATAGGCGGTTCCAACCTGATAATAGATGATACACCAGGTATTTCTGTACAGGAGATGAGATCCAAGTGCCGTAAATACAAGATGGAACATAATCTTGGCATTATCTTCATTGACTACTTGCAGCTCATGAGCGGCGGTGGTACAAGAGGCTCAGAATCAAGACAGCAGGAGATCTCAGATATTTCAAGATCCCTCAAGGCTCTTGCCAGAGAGATCAATGTTCCTGTAGTTGCACTTTCCCAGCTTTCCCGAGCTGTAGAGCAAAGACCTGACCACAGACCCATGCTTTCAGATCTTCGTGAATCCGGAGCTATCGAGCAGGATGCGGATATGGTTATGTTCATATATCGTGATGATTATTATAATCATGATACAGATAAAAAAGGTATCGCTGAGATCATCATAGCTAAGCAGAGAAATGGCCCTATTGGTACAGTTGAGCTTCTTTGGATGCCTCAGTTCACCAAATTTGCCAATCTGGAAAGACATTGATAAATTTTATCAATATTTTTTACCAAAAAATAAAAAAATGTAATAAAAAAAGCAGGTAAGTCAAACTTACCTGCTTATTTTCTCTTATAAAGTTCAGCTTTATAACTCATTCTGCCTTATCCTTAGATAAGATCAAATACGAATTATCCCTGAGAAATAGCTGATACAGGGCACTGAGCAGCGCATGAACCGCAATCGATACATGTGTTAGGATCGATCTCGTACTGAGAAGCTCCCTGAGAAATAGCGGAAACAGGGCACTGAGCAGCACATGAACCGCAGCTGATGCAAGAATCACTAATAACGTATGCCATAGTAATAATCTCCTTCCTTACGAATAATAAGTAATAAATACTAATGAGTTTGCCGCCTCATTATTTACTTAGTTACATTTCTAATAGTATATCAAAAAAATTGATTTAGCAAGTTTGTTAGCATGTGCTAATGATGATATTAATATCTCTTATCGATATTGCACATATATATTGATGATAAAAGTTTAAGGATTGTTAATAATTACTCACGTTGACATTAGTCAACCCACATGCTACTATGATATTTGCAGTAATTTATGATATTAACGGCATGTTTTGTGCGTATTTGAGGCAGAAATTTTTGCACAAATCGTTATATCAGATGAATTACTTAGAAATGTAGGATTTTTCACCAAATCTTTTCATTTCCGGAAACTGTAAATACAGATCAACATACCGGATCTGTATTGTAAAAATAAGGTAGGAGGATAAATAATGGCAAGAAACATGAAAACCATGGACGGCAACGAAGCTGCTGCATATGCTTCTTATGCTTATACAGAAGTTGCTGCCATGTACCCGATCACACCATCATCTGTTATGCCAGAGCATGTAGATGAATGGGCAACAGCTGGAAAGAAAAATATTTTCGGCCGTACAGTTCAGATTACAGAAATGCAGTCTGAGGCCGGTGCAGCAGGTGCTGTACACGGTTCATTAGTAGTAGGTGCTCTTACATCTACCTACACAGCATCTCAGGTACTTCTTCTTATGATCCCTGATATTTACAAGGTCGCCGGTGAGAGACTTCCAGGCGTATTCAACGTTTCAGCTCGTTGCGTAGCTTCTCACGCTCTTAACATCTTCGGTGATCACTCTGACGTATATGCTTGCCGCCAGACTGGTGCTGCTATGCTTTGCGATTCAAGCGTACAGGAAGTTATGGACCTTACTCCTGTTGCATATTGCGCAGCAATCGAGGGAAGAATTCCTTTCATTAATTTCTTTGACGGATTCCGTACTTCACACGAAATTCAGAAGATCGAGGTTTGGGACTACAAGGATCTCGATGAGATGGTTAACCATGATGCAATCGATGCTTTCAAGGCGGGCGCTCTTAATCCTAACCACCCATGCCAGATGGGCTCAGCTCAGAACCCTGATATCTTCTTCCAAACAAGAGAAGCTTGTAACACAGGTTACAATGAGCTTCCTGCAATTGTTCAGAAGTATATGGACAAGGTTAATGCTAAGATTGGTACAGATTACAAGCTCTTCAACTACTATGGCGATCCTAATGCAGAAGTAGTTATCGTAGCTATGGGTTCTGTAAACGATACAATCGAAGAGACTATCGATTACCTTGAGAAGCAGGGCAGGAAGGTTGGTGTTGTTAAGGTTCGTCTTTACAGACCATTCTCAGCTAAGGCTCTCGTTGATGCTATTCCTGCATCTGTTAAGAGAATCGAAGTTCTTGATAGAACAAAAGAGCCTGGTTCATATCGTGAGCCTCTCGCTCTTGATGTTATCGCAGCTCTTAAGGGAACTAAGTTCGAGTCAGTTCCTGTATTCTGCGGACGTTATGGTCTTGGATCAAAGGATACAACTCCTGCTCAGATCGTTGCAGTATTCAACAACGATACTAAGGAAGAGTTCACAATCGGTATCGAGGATGATGTAACAAATCTTTCACTTGATGCAGGTGCTCCTCTTGTTACAACTCCTGAGGGAACAACAAACTGTAAGTTCTGGGGCCTTGGTGCTGACGGTACTGTTGGTGCTAACAAGAACTCTATCAAGATCATTGGTGATAACACAGACATGTATGCTCAGGCATACTTCGACTATGACTCCAAGAAGTCAGGCGGTGTTACAATGTCTCACCTTAGATTTGGT
>NZ_JAILQF010000033.1 GCF_024699075.1 Butyrivibrio sp. | reverse complement strand
CTTGGTTACATTACCCTCTTCAACCTTTTCTTTTATCTTCTCTACTATATCCTGAGCCTGATCTATATTTTTTTCAGGTGTAAGATACTTAATAGCATCTTCAGGATTACCATCTGTTTCTTCAAGGGCTTTCTTAGCTGTCTTAAAATCTACGCCTGTGGCATCAATTACCTTTTCTACTGCTTCAAGTGTTATATCCATATCTTTATCTCCTTTCACAACCAGATTAACTTTTTTGTTCACTTATATGTCTATTTTAACACCTATTAAAGAATTAAAAAGTGTAAAAAGAGCGAAATAATGTACCCTATTTTGTTTCCATTGCAGACTACATATACTCATGAAACTATTTAGGACATAAAGCAGGAATCCTCGGTAATTCAATTACCGAGTAGTTCACGTATTTACCTGAAAGCTGATAGTTTAATATACCCTTTCATCTATTATCTCCTGGGACAGTATTGTTACTTTATAAGTATTTCCATCAATTCTTGTAGAATAGACTGTCCTGTCTGCAGAAAACTGACTTTCAAGGACATAGCTTTCCTTCTGGAAATTGGTATTATTTTCAAGGCAGCCAATAGTCTGAGTGAGAATAGGACCATAAAGAGGATTACACTCTGTATCTACCGCAATAGTCCCATCAAGAGTAAGCTCAAGACCTTCCCTTGTTGAGTCAAAAGAGATAACAAGCACATCGCCATTGGCTATGTCAGTTCCTATCCTATAGCCCGCTTCCTTAAGTGCTTCAATTGCACCATATGCTTCATTATCATTCTCACAGTAGACTACATCTATCTTGTAACCATATTCCTTAATCATCTTCTCCATGACTTCGCGCCCTTTAGCCTTTACAAAGTCTCCGCTTTCTGCGGCGAGAAGAGTCCAATTGTCGTGGGCTTCAACTGCATCCAAAAGAGCTGTACTTCTTCCTATTTGAGCTGATGCACCAATAGTCCCCTGAATATCTATTATTCCTATTTCTTTATCTATACCTTTTTTATCAAGGAATGCATCAAGCCAGGCACATGCTCTTGCACCTTCAAGATAGAAATCTGCCCCAACCCATGCTGTGTATAAGGAATCATCTTCTACATTAACTCTTCTGTCTACTATGATGACAGGAATCCCAGCCTCCTTGGCTTCAAGAAGCGCTCCTTCCCAGCCTGTTTCTACAATAGGATCAAGAATTATATAGTCTACATCCTGATCTATGAACTCTCTTATTGCTTTGAACTGATTCTCCTGCTTCTGCTGTGCATCGTCATATATAAGGTTATAACCGTTCTCTATGGTAAAAGCTGACACCACCGAATTAGTACAGGCAAGACGCCAGTCAGACTCTGCACCTATTTGGGAAAAACCGACAGTTATTGTATCTCCTGAGTTAATATAAATACCATCTTCGCTTAATGACTCTGATTCTGCGACATCGTTAAAGGATGAATCGAATGAATCGGACTCATCTTCTGCATCATTATTAAAAAGACCGCGATCCTGAAAAAGCGAAGAGCCTGAATCAGAACAACCACACATAAATACTAATAGAATATTAATTATAGAAAAAGCTGATACAATCCTGCCTAACCCTTTATGCATAAAACGTGCCACACACCTTCCCAAAAACAGTTTCCATATCCCACTAATTATATCATTAATTATTTACCCCCGGCCATTATGACCGGGGGATGATAATTACTTTGTGCGTTTGGTTCTAAGTGCTGCAGCTATACTCTGTATTACGATAAACAAAAACAACAGTGCTGCCGTAAGGATATTAGGCCATGAGCTTGCAAGCTTACCATTGGTCTTAACGATAGAAGAAATCGTTCCGTTAATAAGTACACCAAAGAATGAACCTATAACATTACCAACACCGCCTGTAAGTAGTGTTCCGCCGATAACCGCAGATGATATAGCATCCATCTCAAGTCCAAGTGCCTGCTGAACCGAACCGGACATAGTGTTAAGGCAGAAACATATACCGCCTATAGAGCACAGAAATGACGACAATATATAAGTCTTCATCTTAATCTTTTTAACATTAAGACCCATCATTGCAGCTGACTGAGCATTACCGCCTACTGCATAAAGGCTCCTGCCAAATCTTGTGTATCTTAGCATGAGGAATATGAGTATCAGTACGCACAGAGCAACTATAACTCCAACTCTTACATAAGGTGCCATGTACACGCCTTTACCATTAACATAACCTCCAAATGGAAGCTTTATCTTAATGTTGGCTATGTCGTAGAATGCCTTGTTCATGTCCTGAGTGATGGAAACCTGCTCAGTACAGATAACTGCTGTCATTCCTCTGGTAAAAAACATACCGGCCATGGTTACAATGAATGGCTGAATTTCAAGATATCCAATGAGGTATCCCTGAACAGCACCAAATGCTATTCCTATTACAAGAACAAGTACTATCATAGGAAAAGCTCCTATTCCGTTCCTCATTCCTGTTGCAAGTAGCATACAATCCATCGCTACAAGGCCGCCTACTGAAATGTCTATTCCTGCTGTAAGCATTACGCAGGTAAGGCCGCAGGCAACGCAGATAAGTCCCGCATTTGTGATCAAGATATTCAAAAAGGTCTGAAGATGTGTAAAACCCTTATTTCCATACGCTATACAACCGCCTGCATATAGGACTATAAAAAGAATAATTGTAACAATAAGAAGGATGCTATTGCTGTTTAAAGTTTTCTTCTTGTTTGTAGTCTGTTTACTCATACTCTAGCCACCTCCTTTGCTGCATTTCTTTTTCTAAGATATGCCTTTATTGGTGGTGACTGGATAGCAACGATTATGATAACGATGATTGCCTTAAATACAGGTGCCTGGTCTGTGGATACGCCAAGTGCATACAAGGTTGTAGTTATAGCCTGTATCGTATATGCTCCGACTATTGAGCCTGCAAGTGAGAACTTACCGCCTCCAAGAGAGTTACCTCCAAGAGCAACAGCAAGGATTGCATCCATTTCAAGATAAAGACCTATGTTGTTGGAATCGGCTGAAGTGATCCTGGATGAGTTTACGATTCCGGCAATTCCTGCAAACAGTCCGCATATAACATATGTCAAAAAGAT
>NZ_JAILQF010000029.1 GCF_024699075.1 Butyrivibrio sp. | reverse complement strand
GAAATAAATAATGCAGGCAAGGCCCTTTTAAAAGAGCATCTTGATCACTGTATTGTCGAAGCTGTTGCTGAGAATGATATAGATTCTGTAGAGAAGATGAATAAGGCAATTGACTATTTTATGAAATAAGATGAATAAGGTAATTGAATTTTTATGAAATAGTAAATATTTAAAATACAGCCCAAAGCTAGGCTAAGGGGCTGTATTTTTTTCTGTACTGAAGAGGAGTTGTTCCTTCAAACTTTTTGAACATATTTATAAGACCTCTGGCATCTGAAAATCCGCAGTCCATGGCAATTTCAAGGACAGATTTATTGGTATCTGTAAGGTCATCCTTTGCAGCATTAACGCGCATTTTGGTAAGGAATTCCTTATAGGTTATTCCCATATTGGATCTAAAGAACCTGGAAAAATAGCATGCAGAATAGCCAAAAGACTCAGCTACTGACATTTCGGTTATGTCACTTGCAAAATTTTCTTCTGTATAAGATATTATTTTTCTTAAAATATCAAAATTCTTCCGGCTCTTTTCCGGAATCTCATTATCTTTTAAGGTCAGATCATCCCTGCAGATATAATACAAAAGCTCATGGACAAGGCCTATAAGGCGCATGTTTTCATACTTATTAAGAACTTTTCCGTCCGCGTATTGTGCAAGATCCTTCATGATCTGTGAAGGTCTTGGTTCAGTGGCTTTATAAACAGGCAGAAAGTATAGCTCGTCAAAGTTAGGAATAAAACTGCGAAGAAAAGACTCACTTATCTGAAGCACAGTTGTAAGAGTTGCTGGGAGCTTGTCGTAGGGAGTCTTCCTGGCAGAAATTACTTTGTGAATGCTCTGGCTGTTGACGATTATAAACTGATCTTCCTCCATTGTGTGTCCGATTCCATCTGTGTAGTACTTACCATCTCCTGAATATGAATATACAATTTCAAGCTCATTGTGCCAGTGATCCAGGACGTCATTGACCATGGAAAGATCTTTATTGGGATACAGGTCTTTTTTATGTACATTAAGAATCTTGAAAGGTAATTCTGTATGATAATGGACAACCTCATATGAGATATCCCTGGTAATTAAATCTGACATTTGTAACCTCGCAAAAGCTTTATTTATAGGCGTTTCAGGGCTTTTAATTATAAGATGCCTGCCTTATAAAGTAATAATTGCTTATTATAACTTATTTAATTTCCATGTCAAGAAAACGTAATTTTTAGGACAATTATTGTAAAGAGCAATTGGGCACAATCTTATATATTAGTTACAACGAAAGGGATTTGGGGTCCCTATATAAGATTGGAGGTTACAATGGAAGCTACAATTTATGAACAGGAACAGGATAAAAAGGTTCGCCTTTCTGCTACTGAAAAAGTTTCATATGGACTTGGTGACTGCGGAGCAAACGTTATAGTTGCACTGGCATCATCTTTTTTGACAGGTTATTACACAGATACTGTTGGCGTTGCAGCCGCAGCTATTGGAACCATGATGCTTCTGTGCAGAGTATTTGATGGTGCAACAGACCTTATTATGGGTGCGCTTGTTGACAAAACAAAGTCAAAATTTGGTAAAGCAAGACCATGGCTTTTGTGGACAGCACCGCTTATGGGAATATCACTTTTTATGATATTCAATGTACCGTCGGCACTTGGTGCAACAGGAAAGCTTATTTACATCTATCTTACATACATATTCCAGAACTGCATTATCTATACAGCTAATAATCTTCCTTATAATGCGCTTCTTAGCCGTATGACACTTGATGTACAGGACAGAGCACAGACAGCATCTATCAGATTTGTAATGACACAGATAACATCTCTTATTACAAATGTAGTTACAGCTAACCTTATCGCAAGCGTAGGCTGGAAGTCGATCTCAGCAATATACGGAACTATCGCATGTGTAATGTGCGTTCTGTGTTTCCTTGGAGTAAGAGAACATGTAGATGCAGAGGAAGATGGAACAGTAAAAGTTGAGCAGGTTCCACTTTCTAAGGCACTTCCCGCACTTCTTAAGAATAAGTATTTCTTCATCCAGGCTCTTATGTTCATGTTCTTATACATCAACGTAGTTGCAACAGGATCAATGACATACTACTTCTGCAATAGTGTACTTGGTAATATCGCATTTCTTTCATGGACTTCAGTTGCAGGAACAGTACCTGCTATAATAGTAAATATAGCAATGCCCAGACTTGTACAGAGCTTTGGTAAAAGAAAACTCATGATCACTGGCGCAAGTATTATGGCTATAGGTTCCTGCATTATTGGTGCAGCAGGTTCAAACCTTCCAATGGTAGTTGCAGGACTTATTATAAAAGGATTTGGTACAGGACCAATCATGTCAGGTATCTTCGCTACAACAGCTGACGTAGTTGACTATGGTGAATGGAAGACTGGCGTTCGTTCTGAAGGTCTTGTAAACAGTTGCACAAGCTTTGGTATGAAAGTTGGTATCGGTCTTGGATCAGCCGTATGCACATGGATCATCGCTATTGGCGGATATGTTGGAACAGCAGAAGTTCAGACAGAAGCAGCTCTTGCATCTATCCGTTTTGGTTATGGCTATTTTGGAGCAATCCTTTCACTCGTAGTTCTTGCTCTTTGCATTATCATGAACATTGATAAGCACATAGACGAGATTCAGAGAGATCTTGAAGCTAAGAGATCAATGGCTTAAATAGAAACATAAATAGTGATGCAAATGAGTCAAAAGGTTCATTTGCATCACAAATTATATAAAGGTAGGAATATAAATATGTCAAAAATAAGTGATATTATAAGAACACAATTTGCAAGCGGAGACGCTGCAAGGGATGCAGGCCTTGAAATTCCTGAAGATGTGAAAAGATACAGTGATATAACATATGGAGATAAAGGTCAGCACCCAAACTGGCAGATGCTTGACGTATACAGACCAGGTTCAGTTTCTGAAGATGAAAAGCTCCCTGTTATTGTGGTAATCCACGGCGGCGGCTGGGTATATGGTGACAAGGAAGTATACAGATTCTATTCAGCTTCTCTGGCTGAAAGAGGTTTTGCTGTAGTATGCTATTCATACAGACTTGCACCTGAATATATTTTCCCATCAAGTCTTGAAGATACCTGCGCTGTTATGAACTGGATAGTAGAAAACGAAGATAAATATGGATTTGATCTTGATAATATCTTTGGTGTTGGAGATTCTGCAGGTGGAACTTTGATAGGTCTTGCAGCTTCATTCCTTACCAATAAGGATTATGCAGATAAGTTTGACTTTAAGGCTTCGGACAAGTTCAGATTTAAGGGCATAGCATTTAACTGCGCAGCATTCGAAGTTAAAGCTGTAAGCGATGCTGATGCAAACATGGGTTCACTCATGGACGATCTTATGGGCAAAAAAGCTACAGATAAAGATCTTGAAATCGTAAATACAGGTAACTATGTAACAAGTGCATTTCCACCATCATTCCTTATGTCTGCGACAGGCGACTTCTTAAAGGATGAGCTTCCTAAGATGACAGAAGTTATGATAAGAAACTCAGTTCCTTTTACCTGCAAGTATTATACAAGTCCTAATGGAGATCTTGGTCATGTGTTCCATTGTAATATGAAGCTGGCTGAAGCAGCTGAGTGCAATGATGACGAGACACAGTTCTTCAAAAATCTGATGTAAATATGCGTTAGATTATAATCTGGTGCATGAATATGATATTGAGCTGTCACACAGAAATGTGTGGCAGCTTTTTTGGGTGCGCCTGGAGTGTTTATTGTTTTGGTCTTGTCAGGATTTTTACTTTTTGAAGAAAAAGAATGCGAAATGGAAGAAGTATTGGAGAAGCTGATTCTAAATGCTGGCGATCACAATAATACTTCTGATAATCCATTTCTTGAAACCATTCGCAGCTATTGCGAATGGATAGGATATGAAGAAGATACCGCATATGTCTTTTTAATGAGAGATGCGATTCTGCCATATGTGTTCTTTAAAAGCAGAAACAAAGACAATCTCTATCCATGGTTGATCAGCCGTAAATTTATGGAAGATATAACCAAAGAGGAAGGCGTGGATGACGACGTACGTATTCCTCTTTATGAGGCTTTGGAAGAGGGAAATATAAGCTTTGACAAGTTCTTTTCTTACAGCAAAGAGGAAATCCTTTATTCTCTGGATGAATATCCGGAGCTGAAAAAGCTCCTACTTGATTTGCTTGGCTCAATCAAACAGAAAAGGATTATAGTTGTTGAATCTGGTTACATGGGTACGATTCCAATGATGCTGAAAGCTCTGGATGACAGAGTTGACTTTAGGCTTTTTACAACAGCTCCTTTTCTGTATGAAACATATAAAGACAACATCTTTTGCCAGAAATATGAAGAAATAAGGCGTTTTGAGACATTGTATGCAAACGATCTTCTTATGCAGTATTCTTCATATAGTGATGGGAAGTTTTACGTAAAGCTTTCTAAAGATGATGTTGTACATAATAAGGCGCTTTCAGAGATTAAGAAAATGATTTGATAGATTCGATCCGAAATGATTTTGGACTGGGAGAAGAACATGCGAACACGAGAAGAGGCTTTGGCTTTTGGTTTATCATTTGAATACACCTATCAAGAGGCTCCATTTCATGATCAAAACTGGCAACTTATAAGAGTTAAGCCCAGCAAGAAGGCCTTCTTATGGACGTATGAAAAGGATGGACAGATATGCCTGAATCTTAAATGTGACCCGGAATGGCGGGATTTTTGGAGGAATACATATAAATCTGTACAACCTGCTTATCATCAGAACAAAGAGCACTGGAATACAGTTATCTTAGATGGTTCTATCCCCGATGAAGATATCAAAAGAATGATAGCAGAAAGCTATGACCTTGTTACAGA
>NZ_JAILQF010000451.1 GCF_024699075.1 Butyrivibrio sp. | reverse complement strand
TGATGGAAAAATTAGTCCTGGAGCATCGGACAATCTCGATGCTGATAAAGATTTTCCTACAATTGATGGAGTAAAAGAAGCGTTGTAATTGGTCTATTCATACTAACCTCTCTATATTTATAGTCAGAAAAACTTAAATTTTGATTTACTCATAAAACACAAAGCATTGCTTTACGTATTATTTCAGTTTCTCTTTAATAACTGTTTCTAAAATGTTACATATATGCTGCATCCTATCGTCTCTAATATTCTTCCAATCATTTAAAAGCATCTGGTCAGCTTTTAAAGAAAACTCGTTAAATCTTTTCCTAAGCAACTCGTCAGTCATATTTCTGTCAAACGCCATTGATGCCCAATAATCAACAGCTATTAAATCCTCTGTTTTTTCCATTTGAATATCCATCATCTACGATATCCTTATGGTTATACTTCTCTTATATTTCTTACTAATATCCCTGCAAATATGAATTTGCTTATTTCATTATCCTGATAGTTAATCTTCCCTATGTCTCTCATCCGTCACAAAATGTTTTACTCCTTCTATCGGATGCAACAGTTCTGTTCTGAAGCGGGCTAAAGAATTACTGGCCGGGACGAATTCCGGCTTGTCGAGATGCTGATAGAAAGAAAAATCAGTTTTTTTAGAAGATTAACTTTAATGATAAAATACTATTCGTCTGCCACTTGCATAAGTGATTCTACAATGCTAGAATTAATAACGTTGCAGATGTAGTTCATCGGTAGAATATCAGCTTCCCAAGCTGAGGAGGCGGGTTCGATTCCCGTCATCTGCTTTAAATGAAGTCGCAGTTGGATGATAATTCTGACTGCGATTTTTTTAGGATATCAAGTGGGAATCCTTAGTAATTTTATTACCGAGTAGCTCACACTCGTATAAGCAGAATAATTATCAGAAAAGGCAGGTTTTTATGGCAGAAATTTGGGATCTATACGATAGAGACGGCAATAGAACAGGTGAAACATGGGTGAGAGGCTTTGGGAATTTTAAAGATATACCTGAAGGCAGATATCATCTTGTTGTAGATATGTTAGTACTTCATGAAGATGGCACATATCTTTTAATGAAAAGAAGCGATGATAAGGATGTGTATCCCGGATATTGGGAAGCGGGTGCAGGAGGCTCAGCACTTAGCAAGGAAGAACCGCTTGAAGCCGCTAAAAGGGAACTACTTGAGGAGACAGGACTTATTCCCGATAGCATAGAACTTGTCAATGTAGTATTCAAGGATTCAAGTAGAGGGATGTATTATTCTTACCTTGTGAAAGTAAGTAGCGATAAAGATTCTATTACCTTGCAAGAGGGCGAGACAGTAGCTTATAAATGGGTTAACAAAGATGACTTCCTTTGCTATGTAGATTCGGAAAATGCTATAGGGTCACATAATCAAAGATTTGAAAAATATATAAATACACTCAGATGATGTTAAAATGTACATTTGACATCTACATCATAATATAGTAAAAAAATATCCCGTCGACCTGTGTGATATTTGTTCAGGATTATGGACGCATATCAATGCCGGCGGGATTTTTTTGTATTTGAGTGCTCAAAGTCTAAATGAAGTGATAAATAGTCATATATACTAATTGTTTATGCTACATCAGATGTGCAATGAGGGCACTTTGTAGCATCTTTGTGAATCTCAGATTTGCAATAAGGGCAGATCTTTACAGGCTTTGGTGCTTCTTCTTTCTTCTTGCCAAGTCTGTCATGAAGCTTGTTAAGAGAACGAACAAGAAGGAATATGACAACTGCCATTAAAAGGAAATTGATGATGACAGTAATGAATGTACCATAGTTAAGAGTAGCTCCACCTGCTTCCTTGGCAGCTTCGAGTGTTGCATAATCATTGCCGTCAAGTGATACAAAATAGTTATTGAAATCAATACCACCTGTGATAGCACTAATGCAAGGCATTATGATGTCATTAACAAGTGAATTGATGATGTTCTGGAATGCTCCACCGATGATAACACCGACAGCCAGATCCATAACATTTCCGCGCATGATAAATTCCTGAAACTCCGCAACTAACCCCTTTTTCTTTTCCTCAGCCATAGTAGCCTCCTTTAAATATTATTTAATAGAAAAAGATATTGACCAATAATCCCTTGAATTATATTGGCCTTTTGCAAAAAGATAAGCTGGAAAAATATACATATGATGTAGATGCCACAAAACTGCTGACATCATAGGACGACCGGATTGCTCCGCTACTAAAACTATCGCAAACATAATATATATAAATGCCAACTAATGATACAAAAAGTATACCACACAATGAGAAATTATAAATAAAACTATTTAAATTTATGCATAAAGATTTGGGTGAGCTTGAAAAAGCTAGCCATATATCATATATAATCCAAAAGCGCGACAGCGTAGAAGTTATAGATAACCTCATTTGCTTTTTTTACTCGCCTGTGAGCTTGAGATAGTAGCCATATATCATATATAATCCAAAAGCGCAGACCGGGCGAAGCGATAGGCAAGCTTTTGGATTATATATGATATATGGCGCAAAATATCAAATCACAGCGACAGGTACTCTTTTTGGGAGGCGATTTCTTCGGGTATTTCAAATCCGCCCTTTTCGATCTTGGTAAAAACATTTTCCAAAGTATGCATTGCGGTTGCGGTTTTATTATCAAAATTTTTAAGAAGATCTGCATATTGAGGACTCGCAGACATCTTGTCCCTCAATTCTTTGGAAAAAGGACAGTAGGCAAAGAGTATCTGCCTTGCAAGTTTATTAAGACGAAGTGAGCCTGCCTTTTCAAATTTCATGTAAGATATATAATCAGCCATGAATACCTGGTTGTAATGATTCGAATATTTCTTGAGCTGCTCATATAGCTTTTCTTTTTGGTCCTGAGTGAGCATCCTGTTCTTTTTGTAGAACTGAAGATAATCGCAGTATTCGGAAGTGAGCGAAGGATCAGTTACATCATTCCAATGGATTCCCTGTATCGTCTTGCACATCTCCCATCTGTAATCGGCAAAGCCCTGAAGAAGAGTATCAGAAAGTTCACCTGAGTGGAAGATTGACAGACAGTATCTGGCCGGTGTATCTCTTTTCCTTCCTTCGATTTCCTGCCAGAGCGTGATCCTTGAACCGCAGTTTGGAAGAAGGATAAAATATGGCAGGATTTCTTTGGCATAAGAGAAGGTATTAACCCCAATCTCAGGATTTGAGTACATTACGTTTCGGTAGAAGATTGTATAATCATCATTTCTGATTTCGTCTATCTGAGCCTGAAGCATATCGCTTCGCATGAAGGCGTCAGTAAGAGGCTTAGAGATATTAGCTTCGTCAAATAAAGGCACAAAAGCGGATGCCCTTCCGA
The DNA here is from genome assembly GCF_024699075.1 of Butyrivibrio sp. The sequence goes on along the minus strand of NZ_JAILQF010000451.1, from coordinate 3,209 downwards.
AAGTAACACGGTTACTTAACATGAAGAGGTTGTTGATTTCAAAGTCCAGTTTTGCGTTTGCATCATCAAGAAGTACTTTCATTTCATCTTCAGAGATGTTACCCTGCGATTTCTGCTCGTTTAAGTATGCAGGATAATCCAGGTTGAATTCGTTTCTTGAAGGTACGACTTCGCCTCTGTATACAAGTTCAAGCCATTCCGGCATAGTGAATATATGTCCCGAAGGATCCGGTGAATATGATTTCATGATCCTGTATAAAGTTGCAGTCTGCTCGGCTGATACAAGGTCTTCATGGCAATAGCCAAACATAAGGAACATATTTACAGCATCCGGTATAAGAGACTCAGAAAGGCTTGCAAGAAATACAGCCTTGTATACTTTATAGAAGTGTGCTGTAACATCTCTTCTGACTTTTCTGTATTCGTCAGAGAATGCATCTGTTACAGTGGAGGATCTATAGGCATTTACAGAAGCAGTAAATGCTTCCGAAGTTTCTGGATCAACTTTTCCAAAGGAAAGAAGAGTATTAAGTACGTCTTTAAATTCAGGAACTACATCTGGGTTTTCCTTACTGCCGTTCATGATCTGATCGGCTTTTACTTTTATTGTGGTAAAAGAGCTACGGAAAGCTGCTGTTTCTTTTAACAAAGTTTTAGTATATCTGAGTATTTCAAAAGAATATTGGCATAAAGCGTTTAAATACTGGACGCAGCTTAGTATCATGGCTACGTCAATATCTATATCGATTGTATAGAAAGCCTTACGAAGAGCTGCATCATTATTAACGATTGCATTTACATAATCGACTCTCCAGTTTGGAGCAAGCTTTATATCTGGAAGAGGCTTTTGGTCCAGAACTTCAGGATAGGCCTTAAACTGGGTGCCGGTTATGGTACATAAAGATGGATACTCTTCATAATCAGATATGATCTTTTGATAAGTTTCTTTAGTGTCTTCGATCTGTTTCGTACATGCATCAAAAGCAATCTGATAAGATTTATAGACATTGGACACAAGAATAGGTGCGATCTTGGGATTGGCTTTGATCACACTTATAAGGTCTTCGATTCTCGTATAGGGATATGAAGCAATTGTTGTATCTGTAGAAGCTGTGTAGGTGAAATTGTAGGTTTCTCCGGGAGCCTCTGGAAGACCGCAGATAGTGCCGCCTTTTAAGACGATGTTTATCCCATCATTATAGATATTGATTTCTCCTTTTGAAATGATATCTATGGTTTCTACAGGCGATCCAGCCTGATGAAGGGTCTGACCTTTTTTGAGTTCGATTATCTGCATATTAGACCTCATTTAGGTATTAACGAGATATCAAATAAATGTTAATGTTCTTTTAGTATACCATATATTTGGCACCGTGATATACTAGTGATGGGATTAGCTGGAATAAAAACCTATTACTATTTCGGACAGATATTGGATTCCAGTTAGATAACACATTACTTTAAGATAATTAGTAGTTCACTAAAGAATTACCGGTAAAAATATACAGCTTAAGTTAGGCTTCGTATGGCATAAGAGGGCCTTTCTTTAGTAATACCAGGAGAAGATCATAAATGAAGGCTCCCTCTTTTGATAAATTCAAAAACATATTTAAAGATTCAATGCTAAGCATAATAGCGCTTGTTCTTATGAATCTTGTACTTCAGTTTATAGTATATCCTTTTTGGAATAAGACATATGGAAATGATATATATGGTGCTATCGTATACGTAATGTCTTATGTCAATATATTTGGAGTTGCAGTTGGATCAGCGGTCAATTATGCGAGGATGGTAGAGTCTGGAAAACGCAAAACAAATGGAAGTGATTACCTTACTGTAGTTGTTGTTTTAGGTCTTGCAGGAATAATCGTAACCTTTTGTGCGGCTTTTTTTGGAAAAGCTCATATGAATGCAGGTACAGCGCTTTTGTCAGGAATATTGTGTTTTCTGACAGTCCTTAGATTTTACGGCGATGTTGAATTCAGGCTTAATATTAATTATAAGGGCTATTTTATATATTATCTTCTTGTGAGCCTTGGATATGTGGCAGGTCTTTTTATAATGAAGGCGACAGGAATATGGGCAATGGCTCTTATTCCGGGGGAAATCCTTGGCCTTATATATGTAAGGATCAAGGGGAACGTACTATCTGACAGACTATTTGGCAAAAGCGAGTTTGTAAAAGACAACCTTAATACAATATTTTTGCTTATAGCAACCAATCTTATAAGCAATCTTATTTTTAACGGCGACAGGCTCCTTCTTATGAATCTTGTTGGCGCAGGCGCTGTAACGACGTATTATATAGCATCTCTTGTGGGTAAGACTATGACGCTTGTTACGACCCCTCTTAACAGCGTCATTATTGGCTATCTTGCAAGATATAAGGGAAGTTTTGGGACAAATCTTGTAAGGATGCTTTTTGGTATAACACTTGGAGCAATAGTAGTTTTTTCTCTTTTAAGTGTTCCTGGATCATATTTGATAGTATACTTTTTATATAGAAACGAACTTGACATGGTCAAAGGATATTTTCTTATTGCAGGAACTGCCCAGGTAATCTATTTTATATCTAATGTTGTGACTACGGTGCTCCTAAGGCTTGCCAAAGCTGATTACCAGCTAAAGATCAACATCGCATACGGAATAATATTTCTTCTTTTGTGCATACCGGCAGCCATTATGTATGGAATAGAAGGCTTTTGTGTATCTATACTTATAGTAAATATATCAAGATATCTGATTTCGATATATTTGTGCTTTAAGAGTGCGGATGGGCAATAATAGTCCATAAAATAATCGAACGGATAATGCGCGAATCATATAAAGAAAACATATAAAGAAAACAGATAAAGAAAATAGATAAAGAATACAGATAAAGAAGATAGATAAAGAAGACATATAAATAATATAGATAAATAATACAGATAAATAATACAAAAGGAATTGTAAATGCAGGACACATTATCATATATAGAAAAGATTCATGAATCAAACAGGGCCATGCTAGACGAAGTAGACAGGATCTGCAAGGCACATGGCATAAGGTATTTCCTTCATGGAGGTACACTTCTTGGCGCGGCAAGGCACAATGACTTTATTCCCTGGGATGATGACATAGATATAATCATGCCGCGTAAAGAGTATGAAAGACTGAAAATATATTTTGTCAAAGAAGCTGATGAGAGATTTAAATTTATTGCAGATGA
>NZ_JAILQF010000446.1 GCF_024699075.1 Butyrivibrio sp. | reverse complement strand
CGTCCGGCTTCAAGCTGCAAATTAACATTGTCCAAAGCATATTTACTGCCATAACGCTTGGACAAATTTCTTGTTTCAAATAATGCCATTATTTTTCCCCTTTACTTTTTTCATAATACTTTTTAGTATCCTTATATACATTTTTTTTGTCAAGTCAATTGCCAAAATCCCCATTCTGCAGCTTATTTATTCAAAGAGTTTACTTATTATAAATATTATTATCACATGATATTTAGCCGATTAGTTATATATCTCTATACCTAATTCACCATGCAGTAACAAAACTGCCGTTTGTCCTGTACTTACAATAGTACATTCTCCAGGAGGCTCTATTTATGAGTAAAAAAGTGAAAGCAATCAAGCAAAAAAAAGGTGCGCAAAAGGCAATAAGCGCCAAATTATCAGTAATGTTCGTTATATTATTACTTGCAAGTATTCTGATAGCTGAAGGAATCACACTGCAGCTATCATATACTGCAATCAGCGATTTAATTTTTACCTCATTACAAAATGAAGTATCAGTTAGCGCCGGACAGGTTAACAGAGAACTCAACTCAACCTTCTACTATCTTAACGGTGTAGCAGATGCTGTTGAGCAAAATACTTATGCTACCAATCAGGATATCGAAGACTATCTTCTTGGAACAGTTGGAAGATACGATATGATCCCAACAGGAGCTTACCTTGCACTTGAAGATGAAACCTTCATATACCCCAGTGATACAAGCCTTCAGATGGAATCCATAACCCAGAAGCCCTGGTACATAGAAGCTCTGACATATGACAATAGCTGGTTCTATTATTATGATGTACCATACTTTGATACTGTAACTGGTTATCTTTGCGCAACTGTTATAAGGCATGTCCACCTAAAGGATGGTCGTGAAGGATGCTTTGCTGCTGATCTTATGCTTTCAACGGCTCAGGAAACTCTTGATTCAGTCCAGTTATATAAGACAGGCGGTGCCATGATGGTTACAGGCGATGGCATGATCCTTACTTACGGCGCAGATTCAAGTTACTGCGGATCAAATGTTTCTGATATAACAGATAATACCTTCTTATCATCAGTTGGAACATTTGTATCAAGCGAAACAGGTAAAGAAGAACACGAAGTAGAAAGTGTTAAAGTTGATAATGATAAATATTTCATGGCTGCTTCAGGTGTTGATGGTACTAACTGGCTCGTCCTTGTATATGCCAAGCAGAATGAAGTATATGAAACAATTAATACTATTGTGAATATACTTATTATAGTAATCCCGTTATCTATTATCGCAGTAATTATCATAATGAATATTGTTCTTAAGAAGATGATCAAGCTTCCTGTAACATCTCTTACCGGCAATATTGAAAAAATATCCGGCGGAGACTTTACAGTTGATATCAGCTCAGATGGTAATGATGAAATCGCATATATGAATAATGCCATGGGAGATTTCGTAAGCGGAATGAGATCATCGCTTAGTGAGATCAAAGATGTATCAGGAAGGCTACAGGGAGATGCACAGACTTCCAAGACTACAGCAGAAGATCTTGAAGATGCTGCTAACAACCAGTCAACAAGCATGACCCAGGTTCGTGAGAATATAGAAAATATGGCCAAGGCCGTTACAGAAGTTGCAGAAAACGCTACTATTCTGGCTCAAACCGTTGCTACAGTCAATGACCAGCAGCAGGAAATTGAAAACACAATGAACGAACTGGTAACAAAAGCTAATAGCGGCCAGCAGGATATGTCTTCTGTATCATCCGGCATGGATGACATAGTTGTTTCTATGAAAGATATGGCAGATGCTGTTTCCAGTGTTAGCGACGCTGCCGATAAGATTACTCAGATAATTGATCTTATCAATTCAATCTCCTCACAGACCAATCTCCTATCACTCAATGCAAGTATCGAAGCTGCAAGAGCAGGAGAAGCCGGAAAAGGATTCGCAGTTGTTGCTTCAGAAATCGGAGCTCTTGCCCAGAACTCTGCAAGTGCTACTAATCAGATTGCAGATATTATCAAAGAAATGTCAGCAAGAGTACAGCTGTTATCAGATAAGTCAGAATCCAATACTCAGATGATCAATAGTAGTGCCGAAACAGTTAATACTGCTGCCGCTACCTTTGAAGAGATCACCAAACAGCTGGAAAAA
>NZ_JAILQF010000434.1 GCF_024699075.1 Butyrivibrio sp. | reverse complement strand
GCTTTACGTCCGTCATGGTGCATCTCAAGGAGCTTCTTATTAGTCAGAAGAGAAAGAGTAAATGGATCGTTGTCCCTTAGCTCACCGCCAAACATAAGAGGGGATCTGAATATGCACCAAAGTGTCATAAGAAGCATCTGCTCATCATGAGTGAAATTAGTCATCCTGTCATCGTGTCTGTCAGGTGTTGTACGAACTCCGATATGACCAAGCGGAAGCATATCACAATCCGGCCAGTGATCCTTGCATCCTATTCCTGCCCATGCATCAGCTCTTTCGAACATGCCATAAAGAAGTTTCCAGTCATCCCAGAAATCATCTGTCATACGCCACATGTTTGCATTTTCCAAAAGGAAATCTTTCTGGTCAACTCTTGCCGGTCCTGGTGAAAGGCTAAGTACCATAGGTCTTCCACATTTCTCTATAGCTTTTTTGATAAGGGTTATCTCTGAAAATCCTGCTCCGGGTGCATCAGGTCCTACGTCTACTCTTGCAAGGTCATCAACTTTAACATAGTCTACTCCCCACTCAGCATACAGCTTGAATATTGAATCATAATATTCCTGAGCGCCTTCCTGACTTGCATCAACTCCATACATATCTGTATTCCACATGCAGATAGATGCAGGATGTGCTATATCCCTTGCAGTCTTATCTGTTCCAAGTATCTTAGTGTTCCTGTGAACTGCCTGACGCGGGATTCCGCGCATGATATGAATACCAAACTTAAGTCCCATCTCATGAATCTGATCTGCAATGGGCTTAAAGCCTTGTCCATCTTTAGATGATGGGAATCTGTTCTCTGCAGGTATAAGTCTTGAATACTCATCCATATTAAGCTCAGTAAATTTGTGATACCAGCAGGAATCTGCAGTTGGCTCTGACCACTGAATATCACATACTATGTATTCCCATCCATACTCTTTTAAATTCTCTGCCATATACTTAGCGTTACCAAGAAGTTCTTCTTCATTTACGCTTGCTCCATAGCAGTCCCATGAATTCCATCCCATGGGAGGATATTTTGCTACATGTTTTGAATCTGACATGACTCTCCCTCCGACTTTGAGCTTTTATTTTTTTATAAGCGCCTGATAGATCTCGCGTTTTTGCATTCCTCTGTCCAGTGCCACCTTCTTCATTGCATCTTTATGAGATACACCCTGACTTTCATAATATTCCATATGATCTTCTATGGACATGGAAAGCCATTCTTTTTGCTTTTCCTTCTTCTGATCAGCAATGCTTTGGCCTTCGATCACCATGACATATTCGCCCCTTGGGTCATTCTCATTATAATAATCTATTGCAGCCTTTAAAGTTGTAGGCATGACTTCTTCAAATCTCTTGGTAAGTTCTCTGCATATAGCCATATTGCGGTTTCCAAGTGTTTCATACAGATCCGAAAGCGCAGCCTTTAGATGATGAGGAGCTTCATAGATTATCATAGTGCGGCTCTCATCCTTTAAATCTTCAAGGATATCTTTTCTTGCCTTCTTATCATCGCTTCCGGGGAGAAAACCTTCAAAGCAGAATCTTCTTGTTGGGAGTCCTGATAAAGTGAGCGCTGTAATACATGCTGCAGGTCCAGGAAGAGAGGTAACAGTTATGCCCGCTTCGTGACACATCTTAACAAGGACTTCTCCCGGATCAGATATTCCCGGTGTTCCTGCATCTGTTATAAGTGCAATATTCTTGCCTTCCTTCATCTGCTCGATAAGGTAATAGGCCTTATCCACCTTGTTATACTCATGGTAACTGGTCATAGGCGTATGTATATCAAAATGAGTCAGAAGATGTATACTGTTTCTTGTATCCTCTGCCGCTATAAGATCAACCATATTAAGAGTCTCTAAGACTCTTGCAGTTATATCTTTAAGATTACCTATGGGCGTTGCGCATAAATAGAGCATTCCGCTCTTTGTCCCGCCTTTTACATTTTCAGTTGTATTATCATTTATATTTTCATTCATATTATTCACTATATTTACTAATTGTATTAAAAGGAAATTTTGACACCTGCATCTTTAATATCCATAAATATCATATACATCCCTGGTATACTCCCCGGGCGCTTTGTATATTATAAGCGGTCTTTCTACTGTGATCCTTGGTTTTCCGCCTCTTACCGCTTCTATAAGGACCATGTTGGGCTCTTTATCTATATAAGGGTATACTAATTGCATACGTTTGGGTTCAAGTCTGTGTTTTGATAAAGTCACCATTATTTCTGAAAGTCTGAACGGTCTGTGAACGAGAAAAAGCTTTCCTGATGGTTTTAAAAGTTTCTCAGCCTGCGCTGCGACATCTTCAAAGCTGCACATGACTTCATGTCTTGCAATCGCTTTGGGCGAGTCCGGATTTTGAAGGCCATGCCCTCCTATCATATATGGAGGATTACAGGTTATTACGTCAAAAGAAGCTGAACCAAAAATATTTCCTGCATCCTTAATATCACCACATACTATAGATACTCGCGGAGAAAGATCATTAAGATCTACGCTCCTTTTAGCCATATCCGCACTGTCTTTTTGTATTTCAAGACCTATAAGCTCTGAAGCCCTGGTCTTGGATGACAAAAGAATTGGAAGGATACCTGTTCCCGTACCCATATCAAGTACGCGTTTTCCTTCCATAGTGCTAAAAGCTTTACTACTCTTTACAGGATCTGCATACGTAATAAAGCCGGACAAAAGAACAGCGTCCATTCCAAAGCAAAAACGTTCAGGATCCTGTATTATCCTAAGTCCGTCTCTTTGAAGATCATCTATTCTTTCACCCGGCTTTAATTCTACTTCCATTAAAAAACACCCATTAATTTCCAGAAGGCTGATTGCCAGCGCCTGCCTGTCCGTTATTATTCTGATTCTGGCGCTTATTGTTGTTGTGTCTGTTATTATGGCGATTAGCACCACGACTGCGGTTATTGTCATGACCATTTTGGTTGTCATTTACACGGCCATCGCCTCTTCCACTACCCTGAGCATTATCTCTGTTATTGTCGCGATTATAGTCATTACGGTTTCTGTTGTCACCGCCTCTATTATCACTGTTTCTGTT
>NZ_JAILQF010000422.1 GCF_024699075.1 Butyrivibrio sp. | reverse complement strand
TCAAGCTTCCTCATGCCCACCACAAGGGTGTAGTAGATCTCAAGCTCCTCGCGGCAGCTCTTACAGTGCTGCATGTGATGCACGAAGTCCTCCGCCTTATCATCCGGAAGCTTTTTATCAATAAAGGTCATGATATTCGATTGTGCTTCCAGACAGGTCATGGCAAAATACCTCTTAAATCAAGCAGGGGAGACGCGGGCATGTAAAACCAAAGAGAACCCCGACAGGATATGCCTTTCGGGGTCCTTCTTTGAATATAATTCTTAGTTGTTGATGAGCTTGTCATCCTCGTTGTTCCAGCTGTAAAGCTTTCTTACTTCCTCGCCGACCTTCTCTGCCGGATGCTCTGAAGCAAGCTTTCTTAAAGCCTTGAAATGAGCCTGTCCGCCTGCAGGTGACATGTCAAGAAGGAAGTTCTTTGCAAATGAACCATCCTGGATATCCTTCAGAATCTGCTTCATTGCCTTCTTTGTATCCTCGGTAATGATCTTCGGTCCTGTTATATAGTCACCATACTCAGCAGTATTGGAGATTGAATATCTCATGCCTGCGAAGCCTGACTGATAGATAAGATCTACGATAAGCTTCATCTCGTGGATACACTCGAAATATGCATTTCTTGGATCATATCCAGCTTCGCAAAGTGTCTCAAAACCTGTCTGCATAAGTGCGCAAACACCACCGCAAAGAACAGCCTGCTCACCGAAAAGGTCAGTCTCTGTCTCTGTCTTGAAGGTTGTCTCAAGAATACCAGCTCTTGCTCCGCCGATACCAGCACCATATGCAAGTGCAAGGTCAAGAGCCTTACCTGTTGCATCCTGCTCAACAGCTACAAGACAAGGTGTTCCCTTACCAGCCTGGTACTCAGAACGAACTGTGTGGCCAGGAGCCTTAGGAGCGATCATAGTAACGTCAACATCCTTTGGTGGCTGGATGAGCTTGTAGTTGATGTTGAAGCCATGTGCGAACATAAGCATGTTACCAGCTTCAAGGTTAGGAGCGATGTCCTTCTTGTACATATCAGCCTGCTTCTCATCATTGATGAGGATCATGATTATGTCAGCCCACTTTGCAGCATCTGCTGTGTTCATAACTGTAAGTCCCTGAGACTCAGCCTTAGCCTTTGATCTTGAGCCTTCATAAAGACCGATTCTGACATCACAGCCAGACTCCTTAAGGTTAAGTGCATGTGCATGGCCCTGTGAACCATAACCGATAACAGCAATCTTCTTGCCCTCAAGTAAAGAAAGGTTGCAATCTTCCTGATAAAAAATTCTTGCTTCTGACATAATTTAAATCCTCCATCTTTTTAATTAGAATCGCCATACTGATATAGTCGATATGGTTGATAAGTTTATTGAGTAATCTTATTTATTAAGATTCTCATCTCAAAACGAGTAATATATTAAAAATTTAAATTTACTCGTCAAGATATACTACGTTCTCTATACCTCTTCCAAGTCCTGCAAGTCCTGTACGGGCAAGCTCAAGAATTGTGTAGCCATCAAGAAGCTTAAGGAAAGCATCTATCTTGTCCTGACCGCCGGTGATCTCAATGATAAGACTCTCATTTGATACATCAACGATATTGCCACGGAATACATTAGCGATAGCTATAATCTGCTGTCTCTGCATTGCATCAGCTTTAACCTTTACAAGAGCAAGCTCTCTGTAGACTGAATCACCAGGCTTAAGTTCATGAATATCTCTAACATCTACGAGCTTAGCTACCTGCTTCTCTATCTGTTCAAGAATATCATCATCTCCTGATGCTACGATCGTGATCCTTGTAAAACGTGGATCAGCAGTGGTACCGGCTGTGATGCTCTCGATGTTGTATCCTCTTCTTGAAAATAGACCTGATATTCTGCTCAGGGTTCCTGATGTATTATCAACAAGAAGCTGGAACACCTTTTTGTATGTCTTAACTTCAGTATCTGCCATATTCCTTTACCTCTTTAAAGTGTGAAATATTTGATTAAATATTGGAAATTTCTGACTCCCCAAATATCAATTTAGGTCAATTATATCCATGCAAATTTAAGGCGTCAATATGAAGAATTTAATGACTTTTCCATTACAAAATTAATGTTAACGCATTATCGATATATTTGCAACGGTGCTCGGATATCTTTTTCCCAAGCAATACATTATCACTTTAAACCGTAAAAGTCAACGCTTTATTTCTGTATCTTCTCGTTCCCTTTTGCCAGCAAAGAAGGCCATAAACAAAAAAAGGAATGAAGCTCCGACTTTACTCGGAAGCTCATTCCTTTTTGCTACAGGTGCGTAGCACCGTTGTGAATATTTATTATTAAAATTCAAGTGATTCAAGAAGGTGATAATAATTTGCAAGGTTAGCTGAATTTTCAATATCTTCAGCTGCGTAGATTACTATTCCTATTCCTGTACCGTCAGTTTCGAATACCATGATATCAATCTGAAGGCTTACACCATTCATTGATATTGTGCCTCTGGTATTTTCTGCATAACCACCGTTAACAGTTCCCTTTTTGATATCATCTGATGAAAGGCCATATGCATCGCACATTGATACAAGTATATAATCTACAGCCTGAGATATCTGGGAATCTGTAGCGCCTGACATATCAGCTTCTTCATACATTATAAGAAGGAGTGAGTTAGGATCATCATCAGGAACGTATACATATCCTGAATAATCCTGAACAGTCATCTCTTCTCCGGACCATGTCTTTGGAACTTCATAAGTCAAAGCTCCGTATGTATCCTGAACATATTCAGAATCGCTATCTTCTTCTACATCTTCATCTTCATTATCTGTAAAATCAAAACTTCCTACTTCAAGAATTCCATACAGATACAATGTAAAGCTTCCGTTAGTATTGTTTTCAGCAGCTTCCAGATCATCAAAATCAGGATCTATATCAGCATCTGTATCAAAGTCTACAAACTCTAGCGAGAAATCAAGCTTATCAATTACAAACTCAATATCCTCAGCTCCTGTATAAGTATTAAGTGATGAAGCAAGAGGAGCTCCGTCGCTATCTGTAAATGTAGTATCAACTCTTACAAGTTTTGCATCTTTTTTAGAAACATATATTGTTACTGTACAAAGATCTGTATCGCCATTATATATACCTGTGATCGGTGAAAATACTCCGTTGATACCACCCTGATCATAGGTATCCTCACTTACATAAACGTAGCATTCTGTGCCATCAATATCTTCTGTCTTGTCCTGAAGTTCTGCATCATAAATATCATAATCAACAAATCCAAGGACATCATCTACTGTAGCACTTTCGATAGCTTCGTATTTATCACCTGTCTCATACTCTATACTTGAAACGAACTCTCCGGAGAAATCACCACGGCATACAGTAATATCTTCTTCCATTTCAATACCAAGTATATCTCTTGTAACAGTTCCTTTTGCTTCTTCAAGGATGTTGGCATCAGCATTTCCCTGAACATCGCAATCTGTTACTATATCAAAATCACCTTTTTCTACAATAGTACCTGAGATATCTTCATCAGGAGCTTCTATGCTAACTTCAAAGTCGTAGGTGAACTTTGTTGTATAATCCTTTGCTGCAGCAAGGTTCTTGCAGGCAACTTCAAGTGCCTCTTCGCCGCTTACCTCTTCTTCCTCTTCCTGTGTTGATGCAGAAGTTGCAGAGGATGAGCTGTCATCATCATCTTCTTCCTCTTCCTCAGTCGAAGCTGAAGCTGCGACATTTTTATCATCGTCTTTATCTTTTTTCTTAGCTTTATCAGCAGTAATAAAATGATATGCAGCTGCTGATCCGCCAATAGCAAGAACCAGAATAACTGCGATTATTGCTGCGATTATTCCTTTTTTGCTCTTCTTTGGTGGCACATTCTGCTGGCCTATTCCGCCTTGATAATTGCCATAAGGCATATTGGGATTTGGAGCACCATATTGCTGATTACTATACTGATTATTGTAATACTGATTGTTGTCAAACTGGCCGCCACTAAACTGACTATTATCAAACTGGCCGCCATTTGGACTTGCGCTCTGCATATTGCCATACTGCTGGCCACCATACTGATTGCTGGCTGTCTGGCCGCCGTACTGATTACTTGCAGCCTGGCCTCCGTACTGATTGTCGGCTGTCTGTCCGCCGTACTGATTATTTGCAGTCTGGTCATTACCCAGTGGGTCATATCCACCAAGACTCTGATTTGAAGTATCTACTCCTTCAAATCCAGTAGCACCATTTAAAGCGCTACTCCCCTTAAGTTCCTTAGCGATATCTGCACCGCAAAAACCGCAGAACTTACTTCCATCCGGAAGTTCTTTTCCACAATTAGGACAAAACATTACTTCCCTCCATTCTCATTCTCAGCGCATTTAGTAAGAGCGAGTGTTCCGGTACGAGCCACTTCAACAATAGATATCCCCCTTAACATTGAAAGAAGAAGCTGTGCTCTCTCCGGCACGTCGCATATCTGAATGATCATATATGACTTGGACATATCAACTATCTGCGCCTTCATAATGTCACAGTTTTCTATTATATCACGTCTGTTTGATTTGTTGTACTTAACCTTGATAAGCATAAGTTCTCTGCTTATGGAAGAAGGCTCATCAAATGTTTTGACTTTTATTATATCCAGCTTTTTATTAAGCTGCTTCTCAACCTGTTCAAGGATTGCCTTGTCGCCGCTTGAAACTATGGTCATTCTTGATACTGTCGGATCTTCTGTTTCACCTACAGTAAGTGAGTCAATGTTAAAAGATCTTCTGGAAAAAAGACCTGCAACTTTAGAAAGTACACCTGTTCTGTTTTCAACAAGAACTGAATATATCTTTTTCATATTATTCTCTTCATCCCTTCGCAAGATCCATAGGATCAGTCATAACTTCAAGAAGTACCGCATGCTTGTTTGAAAGAAAGCTCTTTATCTCCTTGTCCATATCGCTTGTGCCATCAATAAGCTGATAGTCCATTCCATAGGCTTTGGCGATCATATCAAGGTCGGGCTTACCAGAAATATCAACCATTGCATACTTGTCTTTGTATGAATAATGCTGGTATTCACGTACCATTCCAAGATAATTGTTTCTATATACTATTATCTTAAGCGGAACCTTTTGCTGATCCATTGTAGCAAGCTCCATCATAGACATCTGGAAGCCGCCATCACCGCAGGAAGCAACTACCTGCCTGTCAGAATCTGCAAGCTTGGCACCAAGTGCTGCAGGAATTGCATAACCCATGGTACCCATACCGCCACTTGTCATAAATCTCTGATGCTCTTTGATCCTGAAAAATGCAGTTGCCCAGATCTGATTCTGACCTACATCAGCTACAAATATGCCGTCATCATCCATTTTCTTTGCAAGCTTTCCAAGAAATTCCTTAGGATCTACGAAAGCCTTGTCAACTTCTGGTCTGTGATCAGGATGTTCATTCCTGTATTCAGTAAGAAAATCTATCCACTCCTTATGATCTCTTGGATTTATATCAATTGTATTAAGCTTTGAAAAAATATGCTTAAGATCACCTACAAGTGGAATTGTAGGACCTACGTTCTTACCTATTTCTGCAGGGTCTACATCTATATGTATAAGAACCGTATTGTCTGTTATAAGCTCCGGTCTGTTAACCGCCCTGTCTGCAACACGGGCACCTACCATAAGGACAAGGTCAGAATCCTTAAGAGCTTTGTTGGCATAGGCTCTTCCATTATTACCGACCATTCCAAAATAGAGAGGACTATCATTGGTTATGGTTCCAAGACCCATCATAGTAGATACAACAGGTATCTGACATTTATTGGCAAAATCCCTGATATCCTGCGCAGCATCAGATAAGTGAACTCCGCCTCCTACGCACATAACTGGCTTTTTGGATCTTTCTACTTCTTTTACAAGCTTCTTGATCTGAGCCATGTTACCTTCTACAGTAGGCTTATAGGTTCTCATGTTGACTGTATCAGGATATGAAAACTTACTGATCTGAGCCTGCTGTACATCAATAGGAATATCGATAAGAACAGGTCCTTTTCTGCCTGAATTGGCTATATAAAAGGCCTCCTTAAATATCTTGGGTATATCATTTACATTCCTTACAAGATAACTGTACTTAACAAAAGACTCTACAGCTCCTGTAATATCTGCTTCCTGGAAAACGTCAGAGCCTATCATGGAACTGTTGACCTGACCTGTTATGGCTATAAGAGGAATGCTGTCAGCAAAAGCTGTAGCAATACCTGTAATAAGGTTAGTCGCACCAGGACCGGATGTTACAACACATACGCCGGGCTTACCGCTAATACGGGCATAGCCGCTTGCGCAGTGCGCAGCATTTTGCTCTGTACGTATAAGTACAGACTTAATATCAGAATTAAGCAAACTATTAAAAAATGGTGCGATCGCAACTCCGGGGTAACCAAAGAGGATCTCAACGTCTTCTTGTTTCAAACATTCAACTATCGCATCTGCACCTATCATGTAGGAGCCTCCTTAAACTTTTGTATATTGCCTCAAACTTCTCTTAATTTGAGATAAAACGTGGTGTGTTACAGGCAGATACCACTGATATCTGCCTTAACTACTTCGTTGTCTTCCTTAAATAAAAGGGAAGTTTGAAAAAATTATAGTGTTCTGCAGTATATAATGATTACTATATATCATTATATATCAAAACAATTGATTATATTTATCTAGTTAATTCTATATATCGTTTATTTTTGTTATTCTTAAAGTATGATTCCCTTATGCGGATTGCTCCATAAGTTCATTAACTACTCTTACGCAGTCGGCTGCATCTGTAGAATAGCCGTCAGCTTCTATCTCTTTAGCATAGTCTTCTGTTACGCAGGCGCCGCCTATTATGATCTTAGAAGTGCATCCGCGCTCTTTGGCTATCTTTATGACATTTTTCATCTCAACCATTGTAGTTGTCATAAGGGCGCTGAGAGCTATGACTTTGGCATCTTCCTTCATTGCAGTCTCAACTATAAGCTCTGATTCAACATCCTTGCCAAGATCTATGACCCTGTAGCCGCAGTTACCAAGCATGAGTGATACAAGGTTCTTGCCTATATCATGGACATCTCCATGAACGGTCGCGATTATAACAGTGCCTTTAGGTTCACTATTTTCTCCGCTTTGTTTAAGAAGAGGCTCAAGAACCGCTATAGAAAGCTTCATCGCTTCAGCACTTGCAATTAGCTGAGGAAGGAAGTAGGTTCCTTTATCAAACTTTGCTCCCACATCATTGATAGCCGGCATAAGAACGTCATTTAAGAGTTTTGACGGTTCGCATCCTGCATCAATCGCTGCCTGGGTGTTCTTGGCGATATTTCTTTTGTTACCGCCAAGGACGTCTTTATATAGTACGTCCATTCCATGCTGCACAGGATCAGTGCTTACAGCCTCTTCGCCGGATCCATTTGCAGATGAGTTTCCTGATGACGAACTTTTAGATACTCCGACAGTTATTTTGCCTGCATCTCCGTCATATCTCTGCATTCTTGTTATGTATCTAAGGTCTGATTCTTCCTTGTGTTTTAATAAATCTGAAGCAAATGCCGCATTTACAAGTAGTTCCTGTGACGGATTAGAGATAGCCATAGTAAGGCCTCTGTCAATTGCCATTGTAAGGAATGCGGTATTTATAAAGCTTCTCTGAGGAAGGCCAAAAGATATATTTGAAAGTCCGCAGATTGTTGCATAGCCGTTCTCATAGCACCATTCAATTGTTTCAAGAGTCTTTATTGCGGCCTCAGAGTCAGCGCCTACAGTGGCAACAAGACCGTCAACTACAATATCTGACTTGGTAAGGCCGTAAGAAAGAGCCATGTCAGTAAGCTCTTTGATATTGGCAATTTTCTCTTCTATGGTAGTAGGAATTCCGTCTCTGCCGACAGGTAAAAGTATGAACATCGCACCATATTTTTTTGCCAGGGGAAGACATCTTTCTGCCTTGCCCTCTTCAAGTGATATTGAATTAATGAGTGCACGCCCAGGATACCAGCGAAGAGCTTCTTCCATAACATCTACGTTACTTGAATCTATACATATAGGAAGTGATGTAAGCTGAGTAACTTCATTTAAGACCTTCATCATCATCTCATGCTCATCAATTCCGCTCATGCCGACATTGACATCAAGGATTGCTGCGCCGTCCTCTTCCTGCTTGGTAGTAAAGTCGCAGACCATATCAAGAGTGCCTTCACGAAGCTGTGCCTGAAGCTTCTTCTTGCCGGTAGGATTGATTCTCTCACCAACTATCATAAATGGATCATTTAAGGAAAAAGATAAAAGCTCTCTTTCTGAAGTAAGTCGTCTTACAGATTTATCGCCTCTTACTACAGGATTACCTTCAGCATCTTTGGCATTTCTTATATCAAAATCAGAAAATTTATCTTTAAGAGCCTTGATAAAATCAGGAGTTGAACCGCAGCATCCGCCTATAATGCTTGCACCACTGTTTAGTAATAGCTCCATGTCAGCTGCAAATTCAGAAGGCTGCATATCGTATACAGTCTTGCCGTCAACAACAGATGGCATGCCGGCATTGGGCTTTGCTATTATAGGTATATTAGTTACAGAAGCCATACGCTTTATGACAGCAGCCATTTTGTCAGGACCTGTTGAACAATTGGCACCAACTGCTACTGCTCCTAAAGCTTCAAGAACTGTGGCAGCGCATTCAGGAGTTGTTCCATATAAGGTTTTGCCATCTCCCTCAAATGTAAGTGTGACCATTACAGGAAGATCTGAAACCTCTTTAGCTGCGATCATCGCTGCTCTGCATTCCTGAAGGCTCATCATGGTCTCAACTACAAGAAGATCAGCACCGGCTTCATCAATAGCTTTGATCTGCTCTTTATATACATCGATAAGATCTTCAAATGCAAGATCTCCGACAGGTGACAGTTGTCGGCCTGTCATGGTGATATCTCCTGCAACTAGAGCCTTGCCTTCTACAGCTTCCTTGGAAAGTTTAATAAGATCTGTGTTCATCTTAACAAGGTCATTTTCAAGTCCGTATTCTTTAAGCTTGATCCTTGACGCTGTAAATGTAGGAGCATATACAATATTGCTTCCTGCCTGAGCATATCTTCTTTGAAGATCTATCATTACATCCCTGTGGCCTAGTATCCAGTCTTCAGGACATACTCCTGCAGGCATACCGGCCTTCATAAGGTTAGTACCCGTAGCACCATCTAGAAAAATAGGATGATTATCATTAAATAAATCGAAGAATTCCTGTCTTGTCAAAACATCCTCCCATCAAAACACTTTACTGCGTTAAATTACGATATTTGTATTATCCTATCACAAGCTTATGCAAACTACAACCACAAGTATTCTCTCACAATCTAAAAATACCAGACACTTTGTATATGATGGTATAAAAACTCACCGGAGTTGCCCTTTTATATCTTACGTATTAGAATATGATAAGTCAGGGTTAGTTATCAATCACGATGAGGGGAATAAATATTGAATCATATTAAAAATAAATTATCTATATTATTAATATTATCTATAATGATAACATCTTTATGTGGCTGCGCCAAAAATGATGAACTTGAAGCCTATAAGACAAGCATGAGTACTTTTTTTACAGAAATTTCTGAATGTAATGATTCCATGAACAGTATAGATCCAAATGCAGATGATGCACCGGCACAGCTTCTTGCAAATATTGACAAACTCAATGAAAGCTTTAGTGTCATGGCAGCTTTGGAAGTTCCGGAAGACTTCAAGGCTGTAGAAGCACT
>NZ_JAILQF010000391.1 GCF_024699075.1 Butyrivibrio sp. | reverse complement strand
TATCAAATACCGCAATCATGCCTACCACTTTATTGGATTCTTTCAGTACAATTCCCCAATCAAAATCAGGAGAAGGTTTTCTTTTTACCCAAGGGCGTGGATCAATAAACATAAGTTCAGGATTTTTCTCATTCTTACTTGTTTTTCTGCCCCAATATGTATAGATTTCATCTCTACCAAGCCACTCTTTTAAATCAGGCACATCATTTTCGTTAAGCACACGAATAATCAATCTGTCCGTTTCAAGAATTGGTTTATCTATTTCATAATCTTTTAACATGAATGCTCTCTATTCTCCAAACTTTCTATTTCTTACACGAATACCAATGCTGTGATAGAAAATGTACCAATCAGAATAGTATGACTTTTTGTCACTTCGTTCCAAAAGTCATGCAAATGGCCCAATTGAGAACACCTAAGGTGTTGGGGCCATTTGCCTACAGATTCACTTTCGTACGAAATCCGCAGCCGGTGCGGATTTCCGTAATATACTTACAAGAATCTATTCATATAATCCACTCATTTTGCTTATTTAAGCAGTTTATCCAGCTCGCAAAGAAGCTTTGCTTTCATCTCCTCAAGTTCTTCGGTGCCGGGTCTATTACTATCAGCATACATTTCTTCCATAGGATACCACCAAACTGGTCCCTTGCCGTTGTTGCCATAATTCTCTATATCTCCTGCTCTTCTAGGGAAAAGATGCCAGTGTATATGTGCACCACCTTCGCCGTTACCAAGGCATTCATAATTCATCTTTTCGGCTCCAAAGGCGTTCTTTACTGCTTCAGCAACAAGCGTCATTTCCTGCAAATGCTTAGCTCTTGTTTCTATATCAAGATCAAACAATTCCACAACATGATCTTTATATAGAAAAAGTGTATATCCCTTAAAATGCTGGAAATCTCCGATCACTACATATCCCGTCTCAAGTTCCTTTACAAGAAAAGGATTTTTTCCATCTTTTGTTTCTTTAATTCTTTCACATATTCCGCACATATAAATTCCCTTCTTTTTAATATATAGCTTCTTGCCATAATTTCCAATGAACATAAGCTTTCCCTTTTATCTCATCATCTGTTTCCATCTTTGTGAACGTTATTCCCATGGCTACCTCTGGCAATTATGTTCTAACTTATCCTTATCATGAACAGATCTAAAAGGCTCAGTGTTGTTATCAAAAGTGCAGAATTCTTCTAAGTCAAAATCCGATTTAAACATCCAGTACAGCTAAATCTGCTTTTTCATAACGATTATGTCCTGCAAGGCTCTTTTTATACTTCCAACACTTAATAGCTTCTTCCAGACTCTTTCCCTTATTATCATCAAAGAAATCGCGAATATAAGTATTATATTCAAACTGTTTATCTATCTTGGTTCTACCGTTTTTCTTTTCCTCCATAATTTGGAAATATGCAGCAATGGCATCTTTATATGTTTTTCCAGCATTTTCTTTTAGCCATCGTTGGAAAAGAACGTTAAATGAAAAGCTATTACCAATTTTTTCTTTAAAAAATGCTCGGTGTTTTTCTGAGCACACAAAGCCCGATTCAATCAAAGTATCTTCAACGATTTCTCCGATATGTTCCGCCTTTTTGGCTTTTGAAGTAGGCTTCATCACTTTACCTGTATCAAGGAAACAAGCGATTCTATCAGTAATTTCTATCTTTCCACCAGATGTAGGAAGATTATTCTTTCTGCAGAAATCTACCAATTCTTCTTTCAAATAATAGTAGTTCCGAAAAGTTTTTCCATCTAAAGCAGTAGTTAGTTCCGGTCTATCGTTCATAATAAAACTTACTCCAATTCATTAAATCTATTCTCAAATTCCCCACACTCATACCTCATCTGTATAACTTATTCGCTCTAAACAGATTACAATACTCCATCTGTGAATCATAAAATGCATTATTTTCATCAATTGGCCACTGCGACTTCACTTCATCATTTATGTTTTCATCTTCATGTATTATTTCAGGGAATGTGCGTGAATAGAATGATGCTCTAGCTTCCCATATCTCGCATATGGAAGACGGATATTTAAACTCTTCTTCACTTCTAAACAGCTTTGAAATATGAGGAATGCTCCCCTTGTTAAAGCCTTCATCTAACAGGCGATTTGTTTGCGGATATAGGTGTCCGAAACCGCATACAACAAGAATCTTTTTATCCTCGTAGAGTTTCATTTTCTCCATTATGTTTTGATGTATGTGATCATCCCTGTCATCAGTCGTAGTATTTCGCTTGTAATTGTCATTATCTACTTTCCAATAATCTATCATTTCTACAGGTATATCATTATCCTGGCAATAACAATATGTGATACACATATCAATAGGACCATCCACCACGCCATACTTTTCGTAGTATTCCTCCCTTGCCTCTATGAAAACCACATCAGGATCTATATTTTTAATTGCATTAAGCATTTCCTCAACAGAATAATTTGACAAAGAATCAAAGTGATCTGTATGGAAAGTGCCCATTAGATATACTTCCTGCCCAGCAGTTGTTAGTATTTTCTTAACTGTAAAGCATTTTAGGTTTATGTAGATAACTGCCACCAATACAAAAACGATTCCGAGTGCTACAGCAAAATATTTAAGAAAATTTTTTAATTTTGGATGCTTCTTCATCGTTTCCACCTTTTCCATGTATATATACAACAACTTTACTCATTTTCATCACACTTCTAAATTCATTCCATAAACTATTTGGTATAAATAATCCCTGTCTGTATCCACTGTCTTATATTCTTCCCTCGTGTCCGTTACAAGAATATGCTCTACTCAATCGTAAAACTCTCTGTCTTCAGATCACAATAGTATCTTCCACTCTCAGCCTTGAATCTCAGAACGCAGTAGTCAGGGTCAGTAATTCCGCCTTTGTAAAAAATGGTATCGCCCTTCTAACACTTATGCAAATCACTTTTCAATTTCGTGATCGATCAGTTTATAAATCCAACTATCAAGATCTGAAAAGATGAAACCAGCTTCCTTTGCTCTTTCAGTACTAAAGCTTAAAGTATTCGTAAGACCATTGAATGGTGCAGGCTCTCCATTTTCATCAAGAATTGCCTTTTTACCAAGTTTTTTTCTGCGTAACTGATAATATCGGAAATCTTTATAGCTCCATTAGAGCAGCCATTAACAGGTCCGCTAAAAGGATGATCTGCAAGATACGCAATAAATTCTCCGGCTTCCTTCTCATGTATGAATGCCATTGCCTCATCAAGATCATCAACGTACATTGGCTGATCATTCTTTATATGTTCTATATAAAAATTTAGTCTCTTAGTATAGTCATTCTCTCCAAGGACAACCGGATATCGCACAAAAGTACAGGCCAACGGGTCCATGAATTCCAAAACCGCTCTCTCAGCATTACGCTTAGTCTTTTCATAATCTGAGATTCTGTCCATCCACTCTAATGGATATTCGCTTGTTACAAACTCATCTTCTTCGGCCTTCACGGTTAAAAAAGAATCCCAGATTGATTCTAACTTCACGTCTTCCAATATCATTGTTTGTGTAACAACAAGTATCAAAACCAATAATCTCAAATCCCTGATGAAGATAAAAACCTATTGCCTT
>NZ_JAILQF010000379.1 GCF_024699075.1 Butyrivibrio sp. | reverse complement strand
GAAAGTAGATCTTGAAATAAAGAACTGAACTTGGCATTACGTCAGCTGGAGTTCCCATCCACTTTAAGATCGTTGGGGTAAAGAAATATCCCCAAACTGTCATTACTACTCCCATGAGGATTGCAAAAGCTATACCTGTATTGGATGCAATGGATACTCCTTCCTGATCTCCTGCCCCGTATCTTTTACCGATGATAACGCTGTTGCCCATAAACAGGCCATTTATAAAGCCTACCATCAAAAATATAAGGCTACCGGTAGTACTAACGGCAGCCAGTGCTTCTTTTCCCAAAACATTTCCCACAACTACTGAATCCACAACGTTATAGAGCTGTTGCAGCAGTTGTCCAAAGAAAAGTGGAATTGCAAATCTTATTAAATTCTTAGTAATTGAGCCTTTAATCATAACATCAACATGGTAGCAGAATAAAGTAGCCTAGTAAATAGTTTTTATTCACTCATGTTGCCATTCTAGTTTTCTTTTTCCAAAATATCTAAAATGCTTCTAGCTATTCGCTCAGAATTAGTGATGATGGCGTTTATGGAATCAAGACTATCTTCGTCCTGTTCTTTTTCAAGGAGGAGATCTGCATTTCCTCTGATAACGGTAAGGGGTGTTTTGAGATCATGGGCTATTTGAGCCATTTCCTGCTTTGTTTCATATTCATCTCGCCATTTTTCTTCGGCTATCATATTGATGATCTTCCTGAGTTTATGAATGAGTATCACTGAAGGAATCAATATAGCAAGGATATACGCGGCTATAATCGATATAAACGCTATCCATTCACCTTGTACCTTCAGGCTATAATGAATGTATATTGTATCTTCCTTTAAAGTTCTTAATATAAACACTTCCTGATTTTCAAGGTAACTATTTGTTCCATTTGCCTTGAGCCAGGAAATAGCCCTATCCATGTCCTCTTTTGTACAATTAGATATTTTGGAAGTTACAACTCTGCTTCCATTTTCAAGGACGTAATCAGCTTCTTCAGGAAAGCTTTCTATATCAAATATCTGTGTTTCTTCAGATACATGAATCCACTTTGTTACCTTCTTTTCAACATCATCAGCCCTTACGCCTGATACTTTGTTAAAAGACATCAGGAAAAAGATGGTTACAAGAACAAGTAGCCCTGCAATAGCAAGAAGATATAGTCCTATTACTTTCGAAAGTCTTAAACTTGTTTTTTCCATTTATATCCAATCCCCCATACAGTCTCAATGGGCTCAGTTCCGTGCTTTTTTAGCTTTCTTCTGACATTTTTGATGTGCTCTGTAATAGCAGATTCGTCCCCATCTTTATCATAGCCATAGATGATTTCATAGATCTGGGCTTTAGAAAAGACCTGTCCTCTGTTTCTGAATAGAAGCCGAGCTATCTCAAATTCACTTTTGGTGAATTCTACCGTTTCTTCTTTTATCCTAAACTCACAAGCCTCAGGATATAAAGATATTCCGCCTGCTTCAATAAAGGCCTGGGCTACATCTCTGTTGTCTCTTCGTATGTGAGCCCCTATTCTTGCTCGTAGTTCCGCAACTGAAAAGGGCTTACGAAGATAATCGTCAGCCCCAAGTGAAAGACCATAGATTACGTCTTCTTCCAAAGCTTTGGCACTTAAAAAGATTATAGGACAGCTTACTTTTCCACGGATTCTTTTTATTAGCTCAAAACCGTCCTCATGTGGCATCATGACATCCGTTATTATCAGGTTATAAACAGATAGATCCTCTGGTATTGCCTGCTCTGGCGAATGTATAGTATCCACCTGATACTGACTTTTTAGTGCCTTTTCTATAAGCTTCAAAATATCAAGTTCATCATCTATAGCCAAAATTCTCATCAAATCACCATATAAACAATAAATGATAGTGCATACAAAATGTATACATGCAGAGGATAGAACCAGTAAAACAATTTGGCATTTCCTCTTCCACGCTCTCCATTATATAACAACATGAAAATTGCTGCGAAGACTCCGAGCCATTCATATGCATCAAAGAAAAGCGTATTTATATTTAAAGGCATGCCCATCATCACAAGCCCTAATCCATTAAATAAAAGAGTAAATATTATCCATGCATATATTCTGATCTTCTTGTTTTTAAAATAGCTGAAGATTAAAAGTATCATTCCTTCAAGAATAGTTATTGTACCACCATCTACTATGAAAGTATGCATTGGAAGAACCGTAAAATTCAAAAGATTTGCCACGAATACTACCATACCGTTGCCCTGTCTGGTGAATGGTCCATATACGAAGTTGTACATTATGTAAGGGAAAATGATCAGTGGAAATACTACAGCAGTAAGGCCTAACACAATCTTTTTATTCCTTATCCAGTCTATTCCCTGCATTACAACAAACAGGATCGCGAAAGTAGACAGCATCCCATTTTGTGGAAAAAAGCCGTCACCTCTTACTGCTGGTGATAAAACATTATAAAAGCCAAACTGTATAGCTCCCATTACTACTGAAATCAGATATATCTTAAGAAAATATTTCTTTCTATCATGAGTGTGAATAAATCCCTCTACAAAGCAAAACAAAAATAATGGCGCAGCCAGTCTTCCTATCCATGAAAATAAAACTGGTACCTTACCTGTAAATTCAAAAAAGTAATGAATGTGATCCAGCACCATAAATACCATTGCAAGATATTTTAAATTAAAACCAGTCATTCCTTTTTCTTTGATACTAAACATAATTATCATCCTCCTACGTATTTGTTGAGCATAGGATAGATGATAATTATAAGGAATATATAAGGATTTTAAAAAAATTGATCGCGCAATATACATCGAATAACTGATCCAACAATCGGAGTTTCAAAGTCGCTGCTTATAATAAAATAATAAAGCGCTATCATTAAGATCAATCAAACAAGTTGTATATCTTTTATAATATTTCCATCAAAATCATATATGGTAAAGCAATCCCCTTCAAGAACAGCATAGCTGTTAGGATTTCCTCCTTTGGGTATTGAAACAGATCCTGGATTTAAATGATAGAAATATCCACCATCATCTGAAAGAGAAAGCTTCTCACATACCAGAAGATGTGTATGTCCGTGAAGAAGTATATCTCCTGATACAAGCGGCGGTCTCTTTTCTTCATTATAAAGATGTCCATGTGTAGCAAAAAATGTATGGCCATTAAGAGCCAGGATTGCATAATCTGAAAGTACCGGAAAATCAAGGACCATCTGATCCACTTCTGCTTCACAGTTTCCTCTAACCGCCCATATCCGGTCTTTTACTGAATTCATAAGTTCTATGACCTTTTTAGGAGCATAGTCTTTAGGAAGGTCATTTCTTGGTCCATGATAAAGAATATCTCCAAGACAGATCATTCGCTCTGCTCCCATACCAGTGAACTTGTCCATCATCTTATCAGCCCAGTAATATGAGCCATGTATATCACTTGCAATAAAATATTTCATATATCCTCCAAAAAAAGCATCAGAGAATGCCTTTATAACGAGCATTCTCTGATGCTACAATAAGCAGTTCAGAGTCATTTTACCACAAACACTCATATATATGTTTGGCAAAATAATCTGTGACTAAATCTCAAAATCCGTAGTAAATATATTTTTGTAATTTACGTTCTAGGATCAATACATTTTACATACAGATACAAGCTCTGGTTGGTCTGATTATAATCATTTGCAGGTATGATCTCCATCATTACGTGCTTATAGTCATCTCCATATTTTCTTCTGTATACAAATCTTAAAAGAGTATTATTACCATCAAAATATTCTTTCAAGAATTTAGTATCAGTTTTATTAAGGTATTCCTGCAAGTCTTCCGGATGAACCTGGCCACTTGCGCCAAATAATAAAAGCCATAATGATATCCTGTCAGCAAATCCTTTTTCCGTAGTCATTTCTGAAACATCCATATTTACGATCTGATAGGTATCATCAGTAATGTTGATCTTAAGGATCTTAGTATACAGTTCACATAAAGCTCTGTGCGCATCCTTATGACCTCGTCTGTCTATGCCTTTCTTTCTGTAATGCGCTGATTTAGCTTCATACATTCTCTTATCTGCAACAGCCCCAAGTTCTCTTACAGACAGCCTTGGTTCTTCTTCCTTACTTATATAGCCATATGAAATGGATAAACTGTCACACATCTTTCCTTTCCAATTAGCCATTGTAT
>NZ_JAILQF010000356.1 GCF_024699075.1 Butyrivibrio sp. | reverse complement strand
GCGAAAGCTTTGTATATATCACAATCTGCTGTTAGTCAGACTATCAGGAAGCTGGAAGAAGAGCTTGGCACTACTTTGTTTGTAAGAAGCGGGTCACGGATTGTTCTAACGCCTTCAGGCGAGCTTCTTTTTGCCAGGGTTAAGACTGCTTTTAACGAATTTCAAAGAGCCGAGATTGAGATCCAAAACTTTGAATCTATAGCGCAAAATAATATCTCCGTAGGCATTACAGAGACAAGCCTTCGCTACGGCTTTTTTGACTGCCTTGAGAAGTTCAAGAACCGCCATCCTGACGTACATCTGTCCATATCAGGTAACACAACTCCTGAAATGGTCTCATTTTTAAGAGATGGCAAGATCGACTTTGCACTTATGATAATCTCTGATTCTCTGGCAGCCAGATTTCAGGATCTCAAGATGCGAAGATGCTTCCGGATACAGGATATATTTATAGCTTCCAGTAAGATGGATATTGATTTTGATAGAGAATATGACCTCAAAGATCTGCTAAGCTACCCGACAATATCTGTATCACAGATCAGTAATTTCAGAGAAAACATTGATACTTTTTTCCAAGAGAACGGGCTACTGTTCCAGCCAACTTATATCCTTGAAAATATGACTCAGGTTCTTAATTTCACCAAAAGAAAATTTGGCATAGGTGTTTTGCCTTACGCCTATGCCAAAGATGATATCAAAAAAGGAACTATTAGAATCGTAAATACAAAACCTATTCCTAAAAGGACGGTCTATCTTGTGAGTTTGAAAGATAAAGCTTTATCAGGAATGGGACTTGAGCTATATAATAAATTCAAGGATCTGTCTCGGATGGTCTGACAAAACACTGCAATTTATTCTAAATGATCATATGCCTTGTATGCTTCTCGTACCTTATCAGCCAGTTCGAACCTGGCATCACCTGCATACATTGCCGCTTCTTCAAAACACTTTCTTGCCTCGTCTTCTTTACCAAGGCCTTTTTTGGCTAAGCCCAGATCATAGTATAGGCTCATCTTAGAGATTCTGTCTTTGCGACCTATAAGCCTTTGACCAAAAAGTGCTTCGGCCTTTTCATAGTCTTCTTCTTTTAATGCAATAAGACCGGTAAGCCCTATAACTATATCACGTGAATTCTTATTTCCTTTGCCCTTATTTATATCTTTAACCAGATCATTTATCTTCTCAAGACACTTCTTTGCCTTGTCTATATCATTTTCGCCAATTGCTATCGCGCCTTCATAATACTCAAATGCTGCTAACCTGATTTTTTTTCTCTTATTCTTATCTCGCAATACGTGAAGCTTATCAAGTGCTTTGCTATACTCTGTAATATATATGCAGGAAGCCACATAATAATTTGACAGAAAGAAATGCTTTCCGGTCTTTCCTCGAAGGAATCTTCGATTATCTTCCAACTGTTCATACATTTCGCAATATCTGTAAGGATCACAATCTTCTGAGAGAACCCTTGATATATTCAGAAAGAACTTTGATGCCCTGTAAATATATAAAACCACAGCTTGAAAAATAATATAATAAACGCATATAAGCATAAAGTGAGAATTCTGATCATTTCCAAGTAGTATGATTCCCGGAATATAAAGAAATAATCCTACAAAGCTAAGTAGTATCAGCACCATAAATTCAATTATAGCAAAAGCTAATGTAAGAAAATACTTTATCTTTAACCTGTTCCAATATTTTATAAAATAGTCCGCTGTTTCATTTGCATTCAATTTCTTGGTATCAACCTTAAAATCAGATTCTGTAATGATCACACAGGCAAGAATGATACAATAAATGCTGCTTAGAATACTACAGATAGGCAGAACATAAGGCGACATCTGTGCTCCGGTATTGATAAGAGCATGAGTCATCACGCATAGCCACAGGCTGCCGGACTTTTTATATATAACTGATAATATAAAACAATTAGTAAGAAGCCCTATCAGGAAAAATACTATATCTGAAGCAGAATAAAAATATATGCTTCCATCAATGCAAAAATATAAGATATGCCATAGGCTCCAGGCAATAAAGGTTATGATGGTAGAAGCTGCATATGGAAACCTTTTTTCCATCTCAGGCTGGAAAGTATATCTCCATCCGATTTCTTCTATCCCGCCAAAAAGTATTGCCTTAAGGAATATAAGTAAAGGCATGGCAGGACTTTCGATCACAAAGCCCTTTCCTGTTATCACTGCGGCAAAATCAATTATAAGAAATAATACTATAAGTATATAAAACTTTACCGGCTGTTTGATTTTAAAAAAATCCGTTACTATATCTTTAATAGTTTTATTATTGTATTTGTATTGGAATCGGGCGCCAAAAAAGGCTGTTGAAATGCCTCCTACTGCTATGAGAAGTAGTCCTATTGGAGATGTATAGCCGATCAAAACGTCAACAGCATTAAGAATTACAGCAATGATCGCAACTATCAGAGCCTGTACAAGTGACGGTATCAGGAATGCTGTATATATTTTTTTATTATCATAGTTCATTATTATATTGTCCTTTTTATTTATTCAGCCATCCAAGTGTGAAGGTTGAATCATTCAGTAATCTCAATCTGATTGCCTTCGATTATGGCAATGCAGCTTTCATAATAGCCATCACCTGTTGTCCTTGAGCCACCCCATCCCAGGGACCATCACTATTTAGAGAAATTGTTTTTCTGTCGGTTCTTGATAGCTAATATAACTGCACCAACTCCCGTCAGTACAAGCACAAGTATTCCATAGACCATCACAACAAAAGCACCAACAATAGGTGTCTCAGAATCCGAACTTATAAAATAGTAGTAATAGTATGTATTAAGTATCATTCCAACAACACACGACAGCAACAATAGCAACGAAGCTAGGAGGTACTCCCTCATGCTTTTTGCCATAAAAACATTCATAATTGCCAATGCTACT
>NZ_JAILQF010000314.1 GCF_024699075.1 Butyrivibrio sp. | reverse complement strand
CTGTATTCTGGTAGCCTTTAAAAGGCCCTTAACGACAGTAAGATTCATAGGTGTATCATCTACTACCAGGACCTTTGCATCCGGTGCATGATATTTTTCATGATACTTCTTTAGGCCCTTTATATACTCTTTGTAACGCTTCTTGAAATCTCCAATTGCTTCCCGGTTCACTACCTTTTGTATGATTTCAAATGAAAACTCAGATCCTTCACCATAAACGCTTTTGACTTCCAGTTTTGTATCCATCATAGCAAGGAGCTTTTTGACAATACTCATACCAAGGCCTGTGCCTTCAATTGTACGATTTCTTGTCTCTTCAATCCTTTCAAATGGAGAAAAGAGCTTGTTAAGATCTTCCTCTTTAATTCCAATTCCTGTATCTGAAACTGTAAATCTCAGGCTAATATTATCATCATCAGCCTCCTTGTAAGTAACCTCCATAGTTACAGAGCCTTTTTCCGTATATTTGACTGCATTAGTAAGAATATTTGTAACACATTGTTTAATCCTGACTTCATCTCCTTCAAGCTGATCAGGAATATTCTCATCAACATTAACATTAATATCAAGGCCTTTGCCCTCAGCTCTTACTGATATCATATTTACAAGGTCATTGATCATAGAACTAAGGTTATAATTTACAGGCAAAATATCCATCTTGCCTGCTTCAATTTTAGAAAAGTCGAGAATATCATTAATAATACTAAGAAGTGAATTGCCAGCACTTTTTATGTTCATGGCATATTCCAAAATTTCAGGATCATTATCCTGCCTTAGGATCATTTCATTCATGCCGAGAATAGCATTTATAGGCGTTCTAATTTCATGAGACATGTTTGACAAAAAAGAGCTCTTAGCTTCACTTGATTTTTGAGCAACTTCAAGCTCTGTCTGGAGTTTTTGGTCTTCTTTTAATTTATCTATATAATCTTCTATAGAATGAATAGTGGATTTTAAGTAAGATGCAAGTACTTCTATCTCATCCTTTGAATTGACTCTTATATCATCAACCTGACTTGCTACTTCAAGCTTTTTCTCATCATCTGCATTAGCAAAATCATACATAAAATCCGACATGTAACCTATAGGAGTTCCTATGGTAGACTTGGTGTAATAGTTGGCAAAGCCCCCAAGTGGTACTCCTACACACAGCATCAAAAGAATCATTTTTATATCATAGGTAATTGCAGATGCGTCAAAAACATAATTCATGTTTTCAAGCCCTGCTATAAAATCTTCAGAATCAGCTTCCCCCGATGTTACGGAAGGAAGTACAGAGCTTCCGTTTCTGACACTTTCTATCAGCATCTTCTTCATATCAGGAAACAGTGCGATCATAAAAAGAGCTACAGAAATGCCCAGAATAACCTCTATTGATATTATGATCACTGTCATTTTTAAGCTTACTCTTGTCTTCTTTATAGCCTTTTGAACACCAATACTTTCCTGAAATATCCTGGTGTAACCAAAACCTAAAGGAAAGACGATCTTATACCTATCAGGCATTTTATTATAGAAAATGTACATTGCAATTGCTACGATAAAAATCTCTAAAGAACTCGCGGCAATATACATAAATATCCCAAGTAAACTGCTAATACTATAGATTTCATTTTTAATTACTGTATAGCATGCATATTCTGCAAGAGCGACAAATATAGTTGTATATAATGCTGCACATAATGTTTTCTTTTTGGTTTTAAACCAGAAATATTGTGAAAAAAGAGCAAAAGAAGAAGTTCCTACAAGGAAAGTGATCATGTTGTATGCTGTATCCATGCTCATGATATACGTTATTACAAAAGCTATTATAAATGAAATATAAGAAAGAACATACCCATATAAGGCTCCCAATAACAAAAAAGGAAACATTATAAAAGATAATAAAACTGTATCTCCTGTAGTAATTATAAGATTTTCACTGTGCAGTGAAACATATACGCAGAGTCTTGTAAGAACAAGCCATATTAATATCCTTACTATAACATAAGTATTTCTTTTCCATCTTTGATCTATATCTCTTAGTTTAAATTTTGTAACCTGCATCTATACCTCTCTTAATCCGGTTCATTAAATGAACCGGTTTGATATAAATATAATAAAGTCTCTCTCACGGCTTACGTGTATTCTGAATAAGTCTCCAAGCATATTACTTATAGCTTTATATATTTATATCGGCATAAATGAGGTATTTATAATATCTTATGCTAATGCTTTAAAGTATTCTTTTCGTACTGCCTGTGCTTCAGGGACAAATTCCATAGCTCCCCAGCAGTGCATCATATTCTCTCCTACATGAACAAAAAGTGGAACATTGTACTTATCATATGCTTTTTGCATATCCTCAAGATAAGCGTACATTACTTCATGTGTTCCATAAAAGACATGCGTCATTGGAAATCCTGTCATATCATCAAGAATAGGGCTAAGAAGATAAGCATCATCTTTACCTGCAAGGACAGGCGCAATATTATCAAAAAATCCTATTGGAATC
>NZ_JAILQF010000273.1 GCF_024699075.1 Butyrivibrio sp. | reverse complement strand
GCACCTTGACCTGAAAGCCAAAGGCACAGTATTCTCGCACAAGAGGACGATTATGACCAAAGAGCAGATCAGTAACTACACAAGAAGGATTTCAGAAGCTAATGAAACTCAGATGATCACAATTCTGTATGAGATGACACTTGATTATATGACAGATGCCAAGAAAGCTCTTGCAGCCAAAGATTTTGATGCATATGACAAAGAGCTCACAAGAGCCCAGAACTGTATCACTGAGCTTATCAGATCTCTTAACATGGAATATGGTATAGCACAGACTTTCATGCAGCTTTATATCTTTTCAAAAAGGCATCTTATATCTGCAGCTATAAGGCAGGATGCAGATTATATTGATGATATTATAAGCATATTTGAAAAAATGCGTGACTGCTACAAGGAGCTTGAAAAGCTCAATCAGGCAGCTTCTGTAGTATCAGGGGCCCAGAGAGTATTTGCAGGTCTTACATATGGACCGGGCCACCTTAATGAGACAGTTGCAGATCCCTACAGTAACAGAGGGTTTAGGGCTTAGCTATAGCTGGTGGCACGGAATTACGATAATAAAATTACACATATTAGAACTTGCGTTTCGCAAGATCATCTGCTAATATTTTGGCATCAAGTTCATTACGAACAAGATCACGAAATTCATTCGTGAGGATATGAAGCATCGCTTTATATTCGAATCCCATTTTAGTATTTGATCTAGAAACGCAATTTTTTTGCGCTCTTTTGCGAGGAAGAAATGAGTAAAAGGAATATTATTGCCATCTGTGACACTGAGGCAGATTACTGTTTCAGGCTCGATGAGTATCTTAGGCGGAATTTAAAGCTTCCCTTTAAGATTGTCGATTTTACAAATGAAGAGGACCTTAAAGCATTTGATGATGAATTAAAGCATCAGACCATAGGGCTTGTAATAGCACAGTCTGTATATGAGAGGGTCCATGATGCAGGATTTGACAGGGTTCTTGTTTTGGAGGAGCCGTCAAGAGATGGGAGCATAAAGCCTTTAGATAACTATGATGATGATATAGAGCTAAGGTCTACTCCCAAGTATCAGTCGATGGACAAGATAATGCAAAAGCTTATAGCCTTTTGCATGGACCAGCCAGATACCTTGAGTTCAAAACAAAGGCAGG
Organism: Butyrivibrio sp.; assembly: GCF_024699075.1. The sequence continues at coordinate 5,620 of NZ_JAILQF010000273.1, read as the reverse complement.
ATGAGAAGCTTACCATATACGGTGTATATTCTCCTATCAAAAGGTGCGGCCAGACCATGTTTTCCAAAGCTCTTGGCCAGCTCCTTGGAGCAGAGGGAAGAACTTTATATATGAATCTTGAGCCTTTTGCTTCAGATCTTGGAATACAGACATCGGCAGGTCAGAATCTGCAGGATCTTCTTTATTATTTTGATAATGATGAAAAGAGACTTTCGCTCTATCTTGAACGTGTATGCGTTAAATCCGGCAATCTTGATATTATCCCTCCTGCAACCTCTTTTATGACACTTAAGGGAGTTGAGAGTAAAGAGTGGATACATCTTATCAAGGAGATTGCAAATACAGGTCTTTATAAGTACCTTGTGATCGATCTTTCGGAGATTGCAGATGGCTTTACAAGTATTCTTGAAATGTGCGACAGGATTTTTACCATAAGAAGAAATGATACACAATCCCTGCACAAGCTTGAAACCTACGGAAGAACGCTGCGACTTACAGGATGCGGCAATATTCTTGATAAGAGCATGGTCTTTGACTTCCCTGACAGTATTATGGATGCGGGAAGTCAGGCAGCAGAACTGTATGCAAGAAACGTTCTTGATGCATCAGTGTCACTTTCAGATAAGGAGGCACAGGATGCGAGCTGAACTTGAAACTCTTAAGTCGGACATTAGGAAACGCCTTTTTGCATCAATGGATATGACAAGGGACATAAGCGATGAAGAGATCCTCGAGATGATAGACAGAGAGGTTATAACATCTTCTTGCGAAATGGTTATGACCTTTGCGGAGAAGAAGATGCTCCGCTCCGAGCTCTTCCATGCTATGCGTAAGCTCGATGTTCTTCAGGACCTTGTTGATGATCCGACTGTAACAGAGATAATGATCAATGGTAAAGATGACATCTTTATAGAAAAGAGTGGCCGCCTTTCCAAATATGATCTTACCTTTGAATCTAAAGAAAAACTTGAAGATGTGATCCAGAAGATAGTTGCAGGATGTAACAGGGTCGTAAATGAGGCATCGCCTATCGTAGATGCAAGACTTGAAAACGGCTCCCGAGTTAACATTGTACTTCCGCCCATAGCCTTAAATGGTCCTATCGTAACTATACGAAGGTTCCCGGACGAGCCTATCAATATGAAAAAGCTTATGGGCTTTGGCTCAGTTCCGGAGTATATAGTTAAGGATCTTCAAAGCCTTGTAAGAGCAGGCTACAACATCTTTATAAGCGGAGGAACAGGCTCCGGTAAAACAACATTTCTTAATGCGTTGTCAGATAGTATTCCATCCTGCGATCGCGTCATCACGATCGAAGACAACGCTGAACTGCAGATTCTGCACGTTCCCAACATAGTTAAAATGGAATCTCGAAATGCCAATGTAGAAGGCTGTAAAGAGATATCCATAAGAGATCTTATAAAATCATCTCTTCGAATGCGTCCTGACAGGATCATCGTCGGTGAGGTTAGAGGCGGAGAAGCCCTTGATATGGTTCAGGCTATGAATACTGGCCATGACGGAAGTATGAGCACAGGCCATGCTAATAGCGCCAAGGACATGTTATCAAGACTTGAGACCATGATACTTATGGCTATGGATCTTCCGCTTCCTGCTATCAGAAGGCAGCTCTCATCAGGAATTGATCTAATAGTACATCTTGGAAGGCTAAGAGACAGGAGCAGAAAGCTTCTTGAGATCTGCGAGGTACCGGGCGGCCTTAATGAAGAGACCGGTGAAGTAAGGCTCAATGTATTGTGGCAGTACGTTGAAACCGGAGAAGATGATAAAGGAAAAGTTTTAGGAGAGTGGAGGAAAACAGGTGAACTCGAAAACAGGGAAAAGCTTGCAGCTGCCGGACTGGTACTCCCATCGGAAGCTCAAAGAGCTGTTTCATAAGCCTCAAAAGGAAGATATTCCTGCGATATTTGCAGGAGTGGCCATAATCATCACCATCAGCTATCTTTTTTACCATTCGCTGCTTGTGTCAATATTTCTTGCGCCGCTTCTGGTTCCTTTTGTGGAGAAAATGAAAAATGAAAGGATCATGAAAACCAATCATGAGATCGGGCAGCAGTTCAAGGATGTACTTGTGTCCGTATCAACAAGCCAAAAGGCAGGTTATGCCTTGGAGAATGCCTTTGTAGTTGCATATAAGGATATGAAAAAACTGTATGGGGAACAGTCTCCTATATGCAAGGAATTAAGACGTATATGCAAGGGACTTAAAAATAATATTGTTCTCGAAGACCTTCTTTTTCAAATGGGTGAAAGAACGAGAAACACATACATAAGGGAGTTTGCAAATGTGTTTTGCGTAGCAAAAAGAAGCGGAGGCAATATCACGCAGATGCTTGAAGAGACTGTAGCACAGATATCTATTCAAACGGATGTGGAAAAAGAGATCGATGTCATGATAAGTGCAGGCAAGATGGAAGCAAGGATCATGGAGATAGTACCATTTGCGATAATTGCATATGTGGGAGTCATGAATCCGGGATTTTTTGACAGCCTGTATGGGAACTTTGCAGGTATAGCGATCATGACAGTGTGTCTTGTTGTATATCTTGCAGCCTATACGGTCATAGAGAAGATCATCGCGATTAAGGTATAAGACTTTTTGAGGAGAGGTATGGAATTATATATAAAAGCCGGGATATATGCGCTTGTACTACTTGCGATAGTAGTACTGTGTATCCTGGCAAGAGAAGAGGAGCTACCCGATGGAATTGACGATACGGGGATATCGGGAGCAGTTTACAGGGCAGCAGGCTTTATTTATACAAGGTTTATAAGAAGAAAAAGGACCTTGGAAGTCAGCAGGATCAAAAATGACCTTAGTACTCTTACTCCTACTAACAAAGGGGAAGAGCAGGCAGCAGAGTACTATATCAAAAAAATAGGTCTATCTATCATAGTGATAGCTGCCGGCTGCATAATGGCTATTTTCATTGCCCTAAGCAGTAATAAGGAGCAGATCCTTGACAGTAGTACAGGTCTTTCAAGATCCGACTACGGAGGAGCTACAACATCTCAGAGTCTTGTAGCTGTTGACGATCAGGGACAGGAAATAGGAACCTACAATATCACAGTTGATGCAAGAAAATATACTGATGAAGAGCTTACAAGCCTTCAGGCAGAGCTTGCATCCAAAATGGAAAAGATCATTCTTTCAAATAACAAATCTTTGGACGAAGTCCATTCTGACCTCAATCTGGTAAGTTCTGTAGAAGGATATCCTTTCAAGATTCAATGGACAACAGATCAGTACAAGGTGCTTGGTTTTACAGGCAAAGTAAAAAATGAAGAAGTCCCGGATGCCGGGATAACGGTAAATCTTAAAGCCAAATATACTGCTCAGGATCTTACATTCGAGCAGAAATTCAGTGTCTGCGTATATCCTAAGATCCTTACAGACAAGCAGGCCAGGGATGCCTATATGAATGAGCTTATCGAAGGCGAAAATAAAAGCTCTGAGACAAGCACATATCAGACACTTCCTGATAGCTTTGATGATCAGAATATCACCTGGAAAAAAGAGATACAGGATAGCAGTTCTCTTCTTATGATAATGGTCCTTATAATTGGAGTTCTTCTTTATTACATAAAAGATGAACAGCTTAAGACCAGTATCAAGGATAGAGAGGAGGAAATGATAAGAGATTATTCCCAGATCATTTCAAAGCTTGTCCTATATCTTGGAGCCGGAATGACACTTCGAAGCATATTTGAAAAGCTATGCGTTGATTATGAACAAAATCTGAAGGCAGGCATGCCCAAAAGATATGCCTACGAAGAGATAAGAGTAATGGTCAATGAACTAAGGGCCGGAGAGTCCGAGGCAAGAGCCTATGAGATGTTCGGTCTTAGGTGCAGAAGCCAGCCTTATACAAGGCTTGTAAATCTTCTGACCCAGAACCTTAGAAAAGGAAACAGCTCGCTCCTTATGCTTCTAAAGCAGGAAGCAGCCAAAGCTTCTGAGGAGAGACTTAACATAGCAAGAAAGGCAGGAGAGAAGGTTACGACCAAACTTCTTGCACCAATGATGATGATGCTTGGGATAGTAATGATCATCATAATGTACCCTGCATTCACATCATTTTAGGTAAAGGTCAGGAAAGTACATAAATGCAGAGATCAAATTGACAAATCAGAGATCAAAATGACAATGCAGAAATAATAGGAAATACAAAGATCAAAAAGACAATACATAAATAATAAGAAATACAAAAATCAAAATGATATCACCAAAATGATAGCACGCAGAATTCAAACTGCTGACTATAGAAAATGCTTTATTAAAAGGAGAAAAAGAAATGAAAAAAGTTATGGAAAACGCAAAAATGAAACTTGCACTTGCAAAGGCTGTAGCACAGAACCGTCTTGCCTGCAGAGACCTTGAAGCATCGCTTAGTGATGACAACGCCGGAATGGGAACAATTGAAATTGTTCTTATCATCGTCGTACTTATCGGTCTTGTACTTGTATTTAAGGAGAACATCAACGGAGTTCTTGAGACAGTATTCGGCACAATCAACGATGGCGTAAGCGAAGCAGCATCATACTAATTAAGACAAAACCAGGCGGCAAGGTTAGATATGAGTTTTATGATCAAAGAAACAGAAACTGCATATGAAAGTTTAGAAAGAAAATCCTCAAAAGAGACTGCAGTAAAAGCTTCACTTACCGTCTATATGGCTCTTATGCTGCCTATTCTTTTATCTCTTGTACTGGCGCTTTTTTACGGCGCCAGAATAAGAGCTGAAAAGATGAAAGTTGAGATAGTTACTGATATTTCAGGTAATGCTGTACTCGGAGAGTATAACAGGCCCTTAAGAGAGCAATATGGTCTTTTGATGGTTGATACAGCCTATGATAAAGGCTCTCCTGCTCTTTCCAATATGACAGAGAGACTTGAGTATTATCTTGGTGCAAACACGGATGGAAACACGATATCTGCTATAGGTGAGTTTCTTTTAAATACCAGTAACTTCTCTGAACTTTCCATGGAAGGCGTAAACGTAGCAGAGTACACCTTTGCAGGTGACAATGGAAGTGCTGTGGTTCAAAGACAGATCTTCTCCTATCTTGAAGCAGAGCCTTTGGAAGGCCTTCTTGGAGATGCAGAAGAAGCCCAAAGTGGCAAATCTGAAATTGAAGGAGAAGGCGCCGGCGGCGATGAGATCACCTTATTTGATGCTGTTGTAGGCATATACGAAAAGGTGTCAGGTCTGTTTGATGAACACGCAGGTGATGATATGGAAGGGCATACGGAGGATGAACTCAACCTGGATGATGCCAAGGAAACTCAGGAGACCATGTCAGAACTTGCTGGACAGGATGGTGAGACAAGGAAGTTTTCGATTCTGGATCTTGTGATCCCGACAGGAGAATCTGTTTCTGATGCAAGCTTTGATGCTTCCAAAGTGTATACAGGAAGAAGTGACAAGCTAACAGGAACAGGACTTTCGGATACCTTTGATGCTAATCTCTTTGAAAACTTCGGACTCTTTAATATATATCTGTTTGAAAAGTTTGGATATTACAAGCATCCCAAAGAAAATTCGCATCTTCAGTATCAGATTGAGTACCTGATAGGTAAAAAGACTACCGATAAAGG
>NZ_JAILQF010000240.1 GCF_024699075.1 Butyrivibrio sp. | reverse complement strand
CTGATCTGACCATGGCTTTGAAGCTTCAAGAGCGCCCATGAACATCTCATAGAGTCTGAGTGTATCTGCACCGAACTTCTCTACGATATCACTTGGGTTAACTACGAATTCAGGGAATCTCTTACCCATCTTGATACCGTTTGATCCAAGGATCATACCCTGGTGTACAAGCTTCTTGAAAGGCTCGCTTACCGGAGAAAGGCCCTTCTTGTAGAGGTACTTGTTCCAGATTCTTGAATACATAAGGTGTCCTACAGCATGCTCAGGTCCGCCTACATAAAGGTCAACAGGGAGCCAGTGCTTAAGGAGTTCCTGATTAGCAAACTCTTCTTTGTTATCAGGATCGATATATCTGAAATAGTACCAGGAAGATCCTGCAGAACCTGGCATTGTTGAGGTCTCTCTTGTTCCCTTTACGCCATTATGATCATAGTTCTTCCAGTCTGTAGCATTATCAAGAGGTGCTTTACCATTTTTGCCTTTGTAATCTTCAAGTACAGGAAGCTCAAGAGGAAGTTCATCATCATCAAGTACGTGGATTGAGCCGTCCTCAAGATATACGATAGGCATTGGCTCACCCCAGTAACGCTGACGAGCGAAGATCCATTCACGGAATCTGTAATTAACAGTTCTTCTTGCAACGCCCATCTTTACGAGCTTATCTGTGATAGCTTCTTTTGCTTCCTCTACTGTAAGGCCGTTGAACTCTTCTGAATTCATGAGCTTGCAGCCCTTGCCAAGATAGTCGCCCTTTTCGAAAGCGTGCTCAGATACGTCACCGCCGTCGATAACCTGGATTCTAGGTATGTTGTGTACTTCTGAGTACTCAAAGTCACGCTGGTCGTGGCTTGGAACTGCCATAACGGCACCTGTTCCGTATCCGCCAAGTACGAAATCACCGATGAATACAGGGACTTCTTTGCCATTAACAGGGTTAATTGCATGGATTCCCTTAAGCTCGCAACCTGACTTAGTCTTGTTGAGCTCAGTTCTGTCCATCTCAGTCTTCTTAAGAGTCTCAGCGATGTAAGCTTCAACCTCTTCTTTATTCTCAATTCTAGGCATAAGCTCCTGAACAGTCTGTCCGTCTGGAGCAAGTACCATGAATGTGATACCATAGATTGTCTCGATACATGTTGTATAGATTGAGAAATCTCCACCGCCTACGATCTTGAAATCAACCTCTACACCTTCAGATCTGCCGATCCAGTTCTTCTGGATCTCTTTAGTAGACTGTGGCCAGTCGATCTCATCGAGTCCTTTAAGGAGCTCTTCTGCAAATGCCTGCTGGTCGATAACCCACTGCTTCATGTTCTTACGAACTACAGGATATCCGCCACGTTCTGACTTTCCATCGATAACTTCATCATTGGAAAGAACTGTTCCGAGCTCTTCACACCAGTTAACCGGCATATCTACATACTTTGCATATCCGTCAAGATAGAGCTGCTTGAAGATCCACTGTGTCCAGTGATAGAAAGAAGGATCAGATGTCTTAACCATCTTGGACCAGTCATAGTCAAAGCCGAGCTCTTTGAGCTGACCTGTGAAGGTCTCAATATTTTTTTCTGTAAATCCGTTTGGATGATTACCTGTTGATACAGCGTACTGCTCAGCCGGAAGTCCGAAGGAATCGTATCCCATTGGGTGAAGGACGTTGTATCCCTGCATTCTCTTCATACGGGATACGATATCTGTTGCTGTATATCCTTCAGGATGTCCTGCGTGAAGACCTACACCTGATGGATACGGGAACATATCAAGTACGTAGTATTTAGGCTTGGAAAAATCCCATACATCTGTTTTGAAAGTTTCATGTTCGTCCCAATATTTCTGCCACTTGGGCTCAATGGCTTTTGGATTGTATTCCATTTCGATCTCCATTCCGGCAAAGGCGCTATTACTGTAAGCAGCATCAGCCCCCAGCACTTATTAATCTAATAAAAAGCCTCGGAAGATGATGCGATTTCCAAGGCATTAAAAACTGTGGTAATTGTAGCAAATTAAAGCTTTACTGTCAAAAAATATCAGTGTTTTCACATAGCTGACAATCTTTTTTCCTCAGGTACATAATATGGACTTTCAGGATCGACGCCATATGTTTCATAAAATACGTCGAACTGCCCAAGGATATAGTTTATTCTCTCTTTGCATGGCAGATGTGTATGGCATTTGAAACAAATAGAAAAAAGGAGAAGCACAAATGATCATGCTTCTCCTTGCGTTTATTCAAAGCTATAAACATTATCAGCTACTGCCATAGTCGAATCTCTGTGAGATACGATTATGATGGTCTTATCTCCTACAGTTTCTTTGAGAGACTTAAGGATTATTCCTTCGTTTAAGCTGTCGAGGTTGCTGGTAGGTTCATCAAGAAGGACTATGTCTGCATCGTTAAGGAATGCTCTTGCTATTCCAATTCTCTGACGCTCTCCGCCTGATAAGGTATCGCCAAGTTCTCCAACTTTGGTGTTGTACCCATTAGGAAGGCTCATGATGAATTCGTGGAGCGATGCTTTCTTGGCAGCATCCTCAACTTCTTCCATGGTTGCTGATGGCTTTGCTACTTTTATATTTGCAGCTATTGTGTCATGGAAGATGTAGGTATCCTGAGTTACATATGCTTCAAGACTTCTTAAACTCTTTGTTCTTACTTCTTTTATGTCTTTGGATCTTTCTTTATTCTCAGCGTTTGGAAGAAGTGAATCAATTCGCTCTTTTAAGGTCATGCGCTTTTGCTTTTCAATCTTTTCAGCTTCAAGGGCTGCTTTCTTTCTGGCTTCTTCTTTTTGACGAGCCAGTTCTCTTGATTTTTCAAGGAAAGCGTTCTCTCGCTCCTTTTGAACTCGTATCTTTTCCTTTTCCGCAGCCTGCATGGCTTTGAGCATTTCTATAGCAGACATCGGCTTTGGTGGTTCGGGTTCTTTAGGAGTATCATCGGTGCTTTCGGGCTCTGCTGTGGTGGTATCAGATTTTGATCCATTGCCCGATGTTGATTTATTGTCTGATGGAGTTTTATTTCCTGTCTTATTGTTTGCTGATATTTTATTTTCTGAAACTGTATTTTCTTTAGAATCAGTATTGCCATCTTTTTTAGAAGAATCAGCTTTTTCTTCCTGTGAATCTACTTTCTCTTTTTCCAAGGTGGCAGGGTCAGTTTCGCTTGCGATCATCCTTACGCTTCCGCTGTCAGCATCCCAGAATCTCATAAGGAGTTTTAGAAGCGTTGACTTACCGCAACCTGAAGGCCCGTGGATTCCGATGATTCTACCTGTAGGAAATCCTATGGTAAGGTCATTTAAAACAGGCTCTCCCTCGTAGGCAAAAGAAAGATTTTCTGTATAGATGTTCTCGACTTTGGGATAGAGCTTCTGGCCGCTTGTATTTTCCTTGACCACAGGAGCTTCTTCAAGTAGAGAAATGACTCTTTCGGCGCTGGCCAGTGTCTGATTGAGGTTATTGGACAGATTGGAAAGAGCTATTACTGGTCCAAAAGAACTCATAATTGCAACCACTGCTACCATCGTCTTACTAATGTTCTCAAAGTCATTGGCTCCCGCGATTAAGCCTGCAAGGAGCATGATCCAGGTTGCGATCTGAATTGTCACGCCTGTTATAGCGCTAGTGTCACCCTGGTATCCTGAGAGAACCTTCTGGATAGCAGTAAGAGACGTGGATCTATCCTTGATCTCTTTTTGACGAGATTCTCCATTTCCAAACTGAATCGTCTCATCAAGTCCTCTCATGCTTTCAAGAGCGTATGAATTAAGATCTCCAAAACGCTGCCTGTACTTCATGCCTATCTGGGCGCCGCGCTTTGAACTTATAACAGGGATCACAATACCTACAGCTATATAGGAAAAAAGAGCTATGATTCCTGCTATAGGATAAATCGTCCATTCAAAAACGACCATGATGATAGTCATGATGGCAGCGATCACTACAGGTGATATGGTGTGGGCATAGAACACTTCAAGAAGTTCTATGTCTGATGTCAGGATCGCGATTATGTTACCCTTGTCATGGCCTTCGAGTTTGGCAGGGGACAGTTTTCTTAATGCTTTAAATACATTGTGTCTTATGATCGCAAGGAGCTTGAATGCTATAAAGTGGTTACAGTACTGCTCTCCATAGTGGAGCAGGCCTCTTAATACTGCCATTATCACAAGTGTCCATGCAGCCGCCTTGGTGAATGTTATAACAGAAGTACCACCTGCTATAGCTGTGCTTCCTTTTAGAATTATAGCAGCTTTTATTGTAAGGAATATAGCGCATATAAATCCAAGTACGCCAAGCGTGATTGCAAGGAGCATAACTGGAAGAAGTGGCTTTATGAGGACTATTAGCTTTAACATCAGGCTGATAGCGCTTCGCCTTTTTTCTTCAGCAGTACTTAACTCTTCTTTTGTAATGACCTTTGCAGCTGCTCCCTCATCATTCGTGTTGGCTGCAATAACCTTGGAAGATTGTTGTGCCCCTGATTTATGAACCGGCATTTCATCAGTCTTACATTTTCCGCCGTTATAGTTCTCAAGTTTTTGCTGCGCATTATAAAGAAGTGAGTAGCTTCCAAAATGCCCCATAAGTTCTTTGTGGGTTCCGCTCTCTGCTATAACGCCGTCTTTTAACATAATGATCTTGTCTGCATCCTGAGCGTTAGCCAGCCTGTGGGTGATCATGATGACTGTATGATCTTTTGCGATCTCTTTTATTGTATTCAGAATTATTTCTTCAGACTCGGCATCTATGTTGGATGTAGCTTCGTCGAATATGTAGATGTTGGTCTCATGAAGAAGAGCTCTGGCTATGGCAAGTCTTTGCCTTTGTCCACCAGATATGTTTGACGCACCTTCTGTCAAGTGGTAATCAAGTATGCTTTCATTGGTGACTTTCTTTGCATCAGAGTTATTTTTAACTTCTTTATCTGTAATATTGTTTTCATCGAATACTTGATCAGTTGTATCTGACTGATCTTTTAATGCTGATTCATTAAGCGCTGTCAGATTGACCTTTTTAAGAGCCTCAAGCTTCTTTTCATCAGAAAGATTCTCACCTGCTATGGCAAGATTTTCTCTGATAGTTCCCTTGAACAGAAAAGCTCCTGACGATACAAGAGTTATATTTTTAAACAGCTCGTCTTCTTTGATGGTAGAAACTTCAACATCTCCTATCTTTAATGATCCGCTGTAGCTCTTTTGCCTTCCAATAAGAAGTGAAGCTATGGTACTCTTGCCGCTTCCTGATACACCGGCGATAGCCGTGAAGCTTCCTTTGGAAATCTCCATGGACACGCCCTTAAGGACAGCATTTTTTTCTTTTTGCCTATTGATAAGACCGATATCATCCGGATTACCGGAGGGGCTAAGCGATGTATCAGTGGTATCAGTTTCTTCTAATTTACAATCCTTGTCGTAGGAAAAGAAAACCTTGTCAAAGGTGATAGTTCCTGCACCTTCAGGGAATTCTTCAGTTCCTTTTTCAGGCTCTTTAAGATCAAGCAGTGCAAAAATCTTGTCACTTGCTGCCATTCCGTTCATTGCAACATGAAAATATGAGCCAAGACGTCTCATCGGAAGGAAGAATTCTGCTGCGAGAAGTACTATGATAAGTGCGCCTGCAAGTGATATATGTGATTTAGAATATTCTGACAATGCGATTATTATGCCTACTGCTGCTCCGCCATATGCCATGATATCCATGACACTGGTAGAATTAAGCTGCATAGTCAGAACCTTCATCGTGATATTCCTAAAGCGCTCTGCTTCTGCGTCCATCTTATCAGCAGCTTCTTTATCACTTTGATAGATCTTGAGAGTTGTAAGCCCCTGGATATTATCAAGGAAACTGTCACCAAGAGTTGCATACATTCCCCAGTATTTGGAAAGAAGCCTTTTTGCAATTTTTTGAACTACTACTATTGATATTGGAATAAGCGGAACGAATATAAGAAGAATTATTGCAGCTTTGAAGCTGATAAACGTGACCACGATAAACAGAATTACCGGTGAAATCATCGCATAAAAAAGCTGGGACAGATACAGCCCAAAATAAGTTTCCAGCTGGTCTACACCATCTGTCATGAGCTGCGTTATCTCACCTGTTGAAACCTTCTCTCTATAGGAAGATCCAAGAGACAGAAGTTTTGAATAAATCTTTTGCCTAAGTATACTTTTCACATCTGCACTCGCCATAAAAGCGCTTTCGGATTCCTTCTTATCAAAGAAGAATCTAAGTCCTATACAGATAATGGCAGGAATAATATATTTGATATACGCCTTGGCGCTGATATCAACTTGGTTTCCTGATATTATTAGAGAACTTGATGTGACAACATCCGACAAAATATTAGAAATGCAGATTACAATTACGATCTGACTTATAAGCGATAATACTTTCCATACAACTTGCTCTTTAATAAACTTGACAGCATCTGCCAAAAGTTCTATCAGTCTTTTCTTGATCATTTCAGTCCCCCACACCCTATTGATGACATATATATTTAATTCGATTCAAACTTCCGAATTTATATTGAAATCCTAATAGTTGCTTCTAATATGGTTTACTTATATAACGCTCTAAAATAATAAGGCAATCTATTAATCTATTTATTCTACTGTACGTCTCTTGATCAAATGGAAAGTTTTAAAGATATATTAACCCTATAACATATATAATACCGATATTTTCTAGTGTTCGCAATTACAATAACGATAGCTTGAATCTTCCTGAGGGTGGTAGTTTATAAATGTTTTTGGAGTCTTTCAAAAGTATTCGTAAATTCAAGAGCTTGATAGAGAGAATCTTATATTTTGTTTGGAATCCACATGTTTGAGCGTAGCGAGTTTGGAGTCCAAAATATAAGATCCTATCTATTAAGCCTTGAATTAGAATACTTTTGAGGACTCCAAAAACATTTATAAACTACCACCCTCAGGAAGATTCCCCTATCCCCCGCCAATACAAATACGCCCGCATCGTCAGACACGGGCGCGATTTGAAATGATCGAATGCTGCTACTCAGAGCAGTAAGTATTTACTTTTTTTAGAGTCTCTTGATCGCATCCATTGCAAGCATGGAGCGTTCGCACTCTTCTGCAGACAACGTCAGCTGCCAGCAGTATGGACTGTTCTTCATACATTTAGCTGCATAGGACAGACCGTTAGTTCTTTTATCAAGGAAAGGTTTATCAATCTGATTAGGATCTCCAAGAAGTATGATCTTGGTATCTTTACCTGCTCTTGTGATAATACCCTTTGCCTGATTAGGTGTCATGTTCTGTGCTTCATCGATTATGAGGTAGGTTTTGGCAATGGATCTTCCTCTTATGAAGTTCAGAGCTTCTGTCTGGATGATGCCACGATCGAAGATCTCTGCTATCTTGTCAGAGAGCTGTTCTTCATCTCCGTAGCGCTGCTCATCATCTGAATCAAGGATCTGTTCCAGGTTATCGATTATGGGCCTCATGAGAGGTGCTATCTTTTCCTGCTCATCGCCCGGAAGGAAACCTATGTCATCGTCAAACTGAGCGTTGGGACGACATACTATGATCCTTCTGTATTCACCTGTTACGTTGTTGAATACCTTTTCAAGTCCGACTGCAAGTGAGTAGAAAGTCTTGGCTGTTCCTGCCATACCTTTTATGATGACAAGGGGTGCTTCCTGAGCACTTGCCATTAAGGCTTCCTGCATGAAGTACTGCCCTACGTTTCTTGGAGTAACTCCATAAGGTTTACACTTTTTATACTTAAGTGGTACAACCTTGCCTGCCCGTACTCGACCAAGCAGTGACTTTCTGTCAGACTGGTCAGGCTTTAATATTACAAATTCATTTTCATGGAAAGTAAGTTCGATTCTTTTTCCCTGTTCATCTGTATCATACAGACATTCAACAGGTATCCCGTCTTTTTTGAAACTATCGATTTCTTCTTCTGGAACGAATACCTCATTTCGTCCTGTGTAGAGTTCATCTTCATCTGTGATCTGCTCTGTTGTGAAGTCTTCGGCTTTTATACCAATTATATGAGCTTTGATCCTCAGAAGAAGATCTTTGGTTACCAGAATTATCTGATCGCCTTTTTTCTTTTCATCCACAAGTCCTTTACAAACCTGGAGGATTCTGTTGTCTGCCTTGTCATCAGGCAGATCTTCCGGAAGTTCTACGCTTACACAGTTCTTTTCTACGCGAACGCTTCCGCCGCTTTTTAAATCAACCCCTTTCAGTAGATCTCCTGTCATCCTGAGATTTTCAAGATAACGAACTGCTGCTCTTGCATTAGCTCCTTTCTCACCATCTGCATTCTTGAGTCTGTCGAGCTCTTCGAGTACGACCAGTGGAAGGACGAGGTTATTGTCCTCGAAGCATTCCAACGCGTACGGAGCCTGAATCAGGACATTTGTGTCGATTACATAAGTCTTCTTCATACGTGCAGATTCCTCCAATCTCCCTATTCTCAGAAGAAAAACGCCCCCTTGAAAAGCGCAAAAGGCATGACGCAGGAGAACCCTGCATCATGCCTTTGACTGAAATTGCATTCTATTAGATAGATCTGCAAATGTTTTCTTCTTCACCATATTTTTATTATAAACAATACTTTTATATGTGACAAGCCGTTAATTTGTATTTGGAATATTTTTTTACACAATATATGGTGGTTTTTGGAATGCATTCCAATTTACACCACAAGTTAAAAAGATTCCAAAATTCACCAGTTCTTTGCTTGTTACATAATTAAAATACTTTTAGAGGATAATTTGAAAAAATCTTTTCATATAAAAACTTCGTACATATAAAAAATCATCTATATCCGAACTATCTACAAATGATCTTTATATGTACGAAGTTTATTTTTAGTATATATATGTACTTAGAGAAATTGAGGTTTCATACTTGTTGCCTACTTCATAATAGTAGGTACTATCAGCAATTTTCTCAACTTCATTTGTTTCAGCGCTGTAGTAATAAAGGGCTTTATCTTTAGTATAAACAGCGCCTTTGCCTGTGATCATTATGTTTTCAACCATCGTCTCAACTCTTGAAAGATATTTGTCGTTATCTCTTATATAGATGTCATATATGCTTGAGCTGGTATCATAATCAAGCATATTTACTAAAAAGAAATATGCATTATCATCCATGACGGGGGTTGTTTTCACGTAAACATATGTTTGGGAAGGAACGCTATGCATCATCAGCTTATAAGTACCGTCGCCTGATATATACAGGTTTCTTGTTTTTTCACCCGCAGCATAGAATAAATAATTGGTTGAATACGATCCGGATACACATGCGTTGTAAGCGACCATCTGGATGTTAGAAATTTCTTTCCCATATGCTACATCGCATAGATATACGCAGCTTACACTGTCTTCATTTAATGCCTGGATCAGGATCTTGCCTTCGTCTATTGCAACTTGTGCGTTTAGTACCTTGGTAAAAGGAGATTCAAATACTTCAGATGTGCCTGTTGTGTAATATTGGGTATCATTCTTCTTTTCATCATCAGGTTCAAAATAATTAAAGAAAGTTACATATTCAGTAGTTGTTCTAGCAAGATCAATTTCGCCAAGTTCTGTTATCGTACCATTATCATATGTAAAAAGATCATACGTATAATCATCCTCGTAGTGCTCACCTTTTTTGGTATATGTAATATGTGTTATGTCATCTGTGAAATAGGTTTCATCAATATTATTTACATCTTCGTCTATTTTGGTGGTTTTAATTCCATCATCAGTTATCTCGGACATACACATATCAATACTATTTGTTTTATTATTAATATTTTTGGTATATACAAGCTTATTGTATTTCCCTACCGGAATTGATGCATCATCATCGATTATACTAAGCTTTTGGGTAGCTGAATCGTAATGGTACACATCGTATCCGGAACCAATATACATACTGGTTGAACTTTTTTCCTTACCTTCTTTGAGGGTTAAAAGAATATGAGAGCTTCCATAATTATAGATGCAGTTTACGTCTGATATGCCATCTATATCCATAAGATATTCGTTGCCGTAATCTGAATAGAAGTACAACTCTTCGTCAACATTCTGATACAGGACTCCATTATCTCTTCCGGATGGAACATAATATCCGCTGACATCTTTGGCTATCAGTGTGGATCTTTTTCTGGTCTCATCTGCATCACTTGTTATGTCTTCTGTCTTTACGCTATATAATGAACCGCAAACCTCGGTCTTTTTTTCTTCCATATCTGCTATGTAGAATATGGTCGATGTATCCGGGCTGAAAGTCGATAGATATATGAAAGAACACTCATCTACAAGTTCTTCGTCTTCTGTACCAAGCACATATGGATCTGAATCATCCGTGATATCAGGATCAACATATATTACGCCATCAGTGCAATAGGTGATTCCATTTAAGTACTTATATTCGATTGAAGGCTTTTCTTCTTCATTGTGGGAGCTGTAAATTCTGTATCCGATAAAAGAGGCTAATATAACAAATGAAAGAACCAGAGCAAGAATAACTTTTTTAGCCTTGCCTTTGGTCTTCTTGATCTGTACAGGCTGGCCGCAATGCGGACAGAATTTGATGTTATCAGGTATTTCTCTTTGGCAGTTAGTGCAGTTCATGTGAGTCTCCATGCTGCTAGTTACGTATGCAGCTTATGACGATAAAATTTAGCACGCCATGGCATTTTTTAAAAATACGTCGCAGGCGCTTTGTATTTCATTTAATTTGTCTCTTGAAGCTTTAACGGTATATTCATAATTGCCTGATAATAACTGGACTTCTAAATTGTTGATATTATATCCTACGATCAGGCTTTTGTTGATAAGTGCATCTCTTCTACACCTGTATAACATTGTAGCAAAAATCTCTTCGATTTCGGAAATACTTAAACTGGAAAAATACTCTCCTCTGGTTGTCAGGATTTTTTGAAGGCGTTTTCCGGATGACTTATCAGTTTCAATGCTTATTATTTCTTCACCGCTTATAAGAGTAATATTATTTCTATCCAGCTTTGACTGAATGCTTTTTCGATGATCTTTAAGTTCGTCCGGCTGATAGCTGTCCAGATACTCTTTTATGTTGTTCATCGCAATTTCTATATCGATTATTACTTTAAGCGCAGTTTTTGAATCTATATCTATTGTGACCAGAAGTTCTGGTAAAAGACCTGGTCTGAAAAATAAATTATGATCAATTTTGGAATATGCAAATAAAAGCATAGGGAGATGAGGAAAGTCCTTCTTTATATTCTTGTATATTTCAAGCTCCTTCTCATCTTCCAAATAAAAGCAGCAATAATCAACTCTGGTAGTTGGTTCGTTAAGGCTCTTGTAGATTCCTAACATATTATTACATACTTCAAGTTCATATGTTGAATTATACCTAAAACTGACATATGGTAAAGCAATTTTTTTCAGGAATTTTTGCAGATCATGATCGCGAGTATAAAGCAGAATCTTATTTTTCCCCATAATTACCCCTAAAACTTATTAATAATTTAATTAAGATTCAATATGTTTAGTACTGCCTGATAATTTGTGAAAAATTTTGGAAAACCTAAGATGTACTAGAAATGAAAATTACGACAGATAAAACTAAAATGTTCGGGAGGGGATTCGAACCCCCGACCTTCCGCTTAGGAGGCGGACGCTCTATCCAGCTGAGCTACCCAAACGTAGGAGTGCCTCTTTATTACAAAAGGCACTTTTACAATTTAACATAATAAATGAAATTTTTCAATCTATTATTTATTAAATACATTAGGAGTTCAGGATGAACTCCACTTTTTTATTTCCCAAAGTTAATATGACCCTGAAGCCAGATATTTCCTTTAAATCTTCTGCCTACCGCAGGCTCTCCCAAAAGGTCTTTGCGGTTAATTGCTATGTCATATTCTACATCAGAACATGTGACACTTAAGATATACACAGGTTCTTTGGTGTAGGTATTGATGGTAAGTCTATAATCTGTTATCTCACCCATGATCGAATACTGGTCGCATTCAACGCCGTAGGGCATGAAATAGTTATCTACAAGTGTGTATACATCTTCTTTAAGGATCTTATCAGAGATGGTAGTGTAGATATTCATGTCATCAAGGGTTAGAGATTCAATAGCATTCTCATCCCCGTTTCTTGCAGAGTTTACAAGTTTTGTTCTTGCCTGACGCTTCTTTTTGAGAAGCCTCTTTTGATTCGGGGTTTTAGCTATAGGGAACATTATTGTTCCCTGAACAGAAAGAGCTGACAAAGTAACAGATGTACCGGTTATCTTCTTCTGGCCGTTCTCTGTGATCCTGAGATATTCCATCATATTCTGAAGATAGAATATCATTGTGATACCAACTCTTGGATCGTCGCAGACTCCGGCATAAGAATCTGTGGCAGCATGTTGCTCTACAGTTATGTCTTCAGATGATGATGTCACACCACCATTTATATATGGATAATAATATTCGTATATAAAATGGTTGTCGCTCTTAAATTGGCCGTATACTACCACTCCCAGTCCAGGTGCGAACTCTTTTGTGAACTGTGCGAATATCTCATCATCTTCATTTTTATAATAATCTCGCTCGTCAGCATGCTGAACGCAATATTCCAAAAGCTTCTCGAGCGCACCACGGCCTTGCAATCCTGCAAGACCGACAGCTCTCATATATTTGTGCATTATGATTTAATCTTTCGTAGGAATAAGAACTTCTTTTCCGCCCATGTAAGGTCTTAAAGCTACAGGAATCTTAACTGATCCGTCAGCCTGAAGGTTATTCTCAAGGAATGCGATGAGCATTCTAGGCGGAGCAACAACAGTGTTATTAAGTGTATGAGCAAAATAGTTACCATCTTTGCTCTTGATTCTGATCTTAAGACGTCTTGCCTGTGCATCACCAAGGTTAGAGCAGCTTCCAACTTCGAAGTATTTCTTCTGACGAGGTGACCATGCTTCAACGTCACAGCTCTTAACCTTAAGGTCAGCAAGATCGCCTGAGCAGCACTCAAGTGTTCTTACAGGAACATCAAGTGAACGGAAAAGATCTACAGTGTTCTGCCAGAGCTTGTTGTACCAGTTCCATGCATCATCAGGTTTGCAGACAACGATCATCTCCTGCTTCTCGAACTGGTGAATTCTGTAAACACCTCTCTCTTCAATTCCGTGAGCACCTTTTTCCTTACGGAAGCAAGGTGAATAAGATGTAAGAGTGTATGGCATCTCATCTTCAGGAAGAAGCTGATCGATGAACTTACCGATCATTGAGTGCTCAGATGTTCCAATAAGGTACAGATCTTCGCCTTCGATCTTGTACATCATGGCATCCATTTCAGGGAAACTCATAACGCCTGATACTACATTACCGTGGATCATATAAGGTGGGATTACGTATGTGAATCCTCTGTCGATCATGAAATCTCTTGCATATGCAAGTACTGCAGAATGAAGTCTTGCGATATCACCCATGAGATAATAGAAACCATTACCTGCTACTCTTCTTGCAGCATCAAGGTCGATTCCGTTGAATCTTTCCATGATATCTGTGTGATATGGAACTTCAAAATCAGGAACTACAGGCTCGCCGAACTTTTCAATTTCAACGTTGCAGGAATCATCTTTTCCGATCGGTACTGAAGGATCGATGATGTTAGGAATCTGATACATGATATTAAGAATCTCATCATCAACTTCCTTCTGCTTCTCTTCGAGCTGTGAAAGTCTTTCTGCATTCTTGGTAACTTCAGCTTTTACTTTTTCAGCTTCTTCTTTCTTGCCTTCTTTCATAAGAACGCCGATCTGCTTGGAAATTGTGTTTCTGCTTGCTCTAAGATCATCGGACTCCTGCTTGATCTGGCGGCTTTCTTTATCAAGCTCGATAACTTTGTCTACAAGTTCAAGCTTCTGGTCCTGAAATTTCTTCTTGATGTTTTCTTTTACAGCATCTGGATTTTCTCTTAAAAATTTGATATCGATCATGACTATCTCCGTTTCGTTATATAATTATTTCTAAATCCTTTTCCTTATCTAATGTGCAGTAAATTTGCTTTATAAAAGAAGTTTTATCTGCTCATTACTGCATTTTCAAGAGCTTTTCTTTCTTCTGTTCCAAGCTCTATATCTGATCTTCCATTCTTGATCACTTTAGTATAGGAATAGCAACCTTCGTTGCCGTGTACTGAATTTATTATATATCCATTATCTTCTTCGTCAAGAAGGGCAAGGGCATAAGAAAGCTGACCACCCATCTGATTAAGAGCATCGTACTTTACGATTCCTATTTTCTGAAAGCAGTGTCTCATTCTTCTGTTGATATCAATGATATCATTCTTGTTCTTGTCTGATGCTGCTTTCATGTACTGGTTATCTTCGAAAAGCTCGATGATCTGATCTTCAAGACTTTCTGCATCTCTTCCTGACATGAATTTTTTGAGTCTCTTCTTCATAAGAGAAAGTTCTTTGCCCTGCTTTATAGTGCAGATCAAAAGAATAAGTACCAATAAGAGAAGTACTGCAATTGCTATTACATATATACCGGGATCCAGGTTTGAAAGTCCAACATAATTTAATATATTACTGTTCATCTGCTATTCCTTCTTATTATTTAGTTTTATGTTCTGTATTAGTATAGGTATAATATTTTTTGATGAGCGAATTCTAAATATATTTACAGAAGTAACATATGTGTTATCTTCTCAAGGTCATCGTTATTATAAAATTCTATCTCAATCTTACCGCCACCTTCGTTTCCTTTTGGTGTAATAGCAACCTTTGTACCAGTCTTTTCTTTACATCTCTTTTCGAGATCCCTGTATATATTTTCAAGGTTCTTGTCTATTACTACAGGCTGTTTTGGTGAAGGCTTTTCTTTGCCTATATCTTTAACGAGTTTTTCAGCCTGACGTACGCTGAGCTTTTCATCAAAAATCTTTTCTGCAAGCTCGATCTGAAGTTTCTTATCTTCTACTGAGATAAGGGCTCTTGCGTGTCCGCTTGTAAGCTTTCCGTCGATGATCATCTGCTGAACTTCATCGGTAAGCTTTAATAATCTCATTGAATTTGTGATAGCAACACGTGACTTTGATACTCTTTCAGCCACTTCATCCTGCTTAAGATTAAACTCTGTAATGAGTCTGTGGAAAGCCTTAGCTTCTTCAATAGGGTTAAGATTTTCTCTCTGAATATTTTCAATAAGCTGGATCTCAACGATCTGCTGATCTGTCAGATCATTTCTTATTACAACAGGGACCTCTTTTACTCCTGCTGCTCTTGCTGCTCTCCATCTTCTTTCACCTGCAATGATCTCAAAGTGATCATCTCTTGATCTTACAAGGAGAGGTTCAAGAATTCCAACCTGCTTGATTGATTCTGCAAGTTCTGCAAGAGCATCCTCATCAAACTGTTTTCTTGGCTGCTCATGATTAGGCTCAACTTTTGTGATCTTTATAACCTGTTTTGCCAGATCTGTAACTGTTCTTTCTTCCTTAATTATAGGAGCTGCTTTTGTTTCATCTTTTTTTGATTCTCCTGCCGGTATGAGACTATCCAGTCCTCTTCCAAGACCTCTTTTTGTTTTAACTGCCATATTCTTCCCTTTCGTTCCGGAATTTCACCGTATCCCTAATTTAACTTTCGTTTGCGATTACTTCTTCTGCAAGTAATTTATAAGCTTCTGCGCCTGCAGATTTTGGTTCATATAAATTAATTGGAAGTCCGTAGCTTGGAGCCTCTGCCAGTCGTATGTTTCTTGGAATTATTGTTTTGAACACATTTTCATCAATGTGATCTTTAACATTCTCAACTACCTGTAATGAAAGGTTTGTTCTTGCATCGAACATTGTGAATACAACGCCTTCCATTTCGAGTCTTGGATTAAGTCTTTCTTTAACAAGATTTACTGTGTGGACTAACTGGCTTAATCCTTCAAGAGCATAATATTCGCACTGAATAGGAACAAGTACTTTATCTGCTGTTGTCATCGCATTAACTGTCAGCATACTAAGTGATGGAGGACAGTCAATAATGATAAAATCGTATCTGTCTTTGACTTTATCGATCTCGTTTTTGAGGATATATTCTTTCTTTTCTATATCTATCAGCTCGATCTCTGCTGCTGACAGATTAATATTAGAAGGAATGATATCTATTCCGGGAAGGTCTTCGACAATGTTGTGACGAATACATTCGTCTACAGAACTCTCTCCTATCATAAGATGATAAATAGTTCTGTCTATTTCATTTTTGTCTAAACCAAATCCGCTTGTTGTATTTCCCTGGGGGTCTGCATCGATTACGAGAATTTTTTTGTTTTCTTCAGCAAGAGCTGCTGAAAGGTTAATAGAAGTTGTAGTCTTACCAACTCCTCCCTTTTGGTTTGCTACCGCTATGATTCTTCCCATATATCTCCCATTTCTGCGCCGAAATATTTTCTTTGATTCCAAATTATAACGTTAATAAAAAACACAAAAACAATCGCAAACGGCGCCTGCGATCATTTTTTAGTGGTTTTATTTGGAATCTTCATTCCAAAACTAAACATAAAAGACTTTTAGATGTCTATTTTATTTAGTTTTGGCAATTCCGTGGAGCTAAAAACATTGAAAACATTTATAAATTCCCGTTTTTCACGCATTTTATGAAGCAAAACTCTATTGTTTCACACGCGCCATTATCGATTTTTGATAATGTTTCACGGGCAATTATACTAAATATTGATTATATTGTTTCACGTGAAACAAAGTTTTGTGCTTTTTTGGAATTACAAAGCTAAAAATTGGAATGTTTCACGTGAAACAAAGAAATTGAATTTAGATTCACGTTATGAACTCTTATTTATTATAGAGGTTGTTTAGAAGGTAGTCCAGCTTTTCGGGGGTATAATTTTGGAGTTGGTTTTGATTTGTTAATAATTACAATAGATCTTTCTATATCAGAGTCAGGTAAGAATGTATTATTTACAGAGCTTATAGTTCCACCAAGAGTTTTTATAGCCGCTTTTGACAAATCAATTTCTTCATTAATTTTGTTGCTTTTGTACGCAACAAAAAAACCACCAACTTTTACATATGGAAGTATGTACTCAGAAAGTGTTGACATATTAGCAACTGCTCTTGCTGTTCCGATATCAAATTTTTCACGTAAAACTCCACCTTTTGCTTTGGAGAAATCTTCTGCTCTTCCATGAACAGTTTCTATAGATCCTCCATCTTCGTTAAGGCCAAGTTCTGTTATAACTTCATTAAGGAAATTAAGTCTCTTATTGAGTGAATCAAGAAGAGTAATCTTAAGAGAAGGGAAAACTATCTTGAGTGGAATACCTGGAAATCCGGCTCCGGTTCCAACATCAATAAGTGTTAATCCTTCTTTTGTAAAATCAAAATATGGAGCTGCCATAATGGAGTCAACAAAATGAAGCTGACATACATCATTAAATTCAGTGATGGCTGTCAGGTTCATTACCTCATTCCATTTAACAAGCAGATTATAATACTTATCAAACTGTTCTATCTGATGATCAGATAATTCTATTCCTATGGATTTAAAATCACTGATCATCTTACTGTAATCGTTCATATTTAACCTCATGTCGCGAGCAAAGCGAGCGACTAATGGTTGAAGTGGTGGAGCTCGCGACACCACTTTGTGAAGTTTGAAAATTTTATTTTCAAACTTATTCCTCAAAATTACAAATCATTTTTACTGATAATGATCCATTATCATAAAGCGAATCTAATTCATATAATTACTAATATAAATTTATGTCTTATCTGTTTTATAAACTGAATCAATATAAACAAGAAGTACTGATACATCAGCAGGATTAACTCCGCCAATACGACTTGCCTGTCCTATATTAATAGGCTTAAACTTCTTGAGTTTCTGTCTTGCTTCAATTCTAAGGCTTGATACTTTATCATAATCAATGTCAGCAGGAATAAGTTTATTTTCTAGCTTTTTGAATGCTGCTATCTGAGATTCCTGTCTGGTTATATAACCTTCATATCTAATATTGATCTCAACCTGCTCTGTAACATCTTTTGTAAGCTGAGGTCTGTCTGGATCTATATCAGCAATAATTTCATAAGAAAGCTCAGGCCTACAGATAAGTTCTGCAAGGGTGCAGGCTGTTTTTAAAGTTGAAGAGCCGTGCTCTGTCATGAATTTCTGAACAGCCGCATTTGCTCCAACTCGTGTAGTCTTAAGCCTTTCTATCTCACTTGCGATAAGTTTTTCTTTAAGAAGAAGGTAGTCGTACTGCTCCTGAGAGATCAGTCCTGCTTCATAGCCTTTTTTTCTAAGTCTGAGATCAGCATTGTCCTGACGAAGGAAAAGTCTGTACTCAGCACGAGATGTCATCATTCGATATGGTTCGTGATTATCTTTGGTTACAAGGTCGTCTATAAGTACTCCGATATAGCCCTCACTTCTGTCGATAGTGATATAAGGCTTTCCTGTAATCTGTCTTACTGCATTAATCCCGGCATAAAGACCCTGGGCTGCAGCTTCTTCGTAACCTGAACTTCCGTTGAACTGACCTGCACTAAAGCATCCTCTTATGGTTCTTACTTCAAGAACAGGGGAAAGCTGTCCTGATTCAAGGCAGTCGTACTCGATAGCATAAGCATTTTTTACTATCTTACAATTCTCAAGTCCCGGTACGGATCTGTACATCTGAAGCTGAACATCTTCAGGCATGGATGATGACATACCATCAACATAAACTTCATTTGTAAAAGTTCCTTCAGGCTCGATGAATACCTGATGTCTATCATGATCAGGGAATTTAACAACCTTATCTTCTATTGAAGGACAGTATCTTGGTCCGATTCCTTCTATAACACCTGAATACATAGGTGATCTGTCGATGTTCTGTCTGATGATCTCATGTGTCTTTTCATTAGTATATGTAAGCCAGCATGAAACCTGAGGTTTCTGAACTTCGGCAGGATCTGTTGAAAATGAAAATGGAACAACAGGGGTATCACCAAACTGCTCTGTCATCTTTGAATAGTCTATAGAATTACCATCCATTCTGGCAGGTGTTCCTGTTTTAAATCTTCTGAGTTCAATTCCTGCATTAATTAAGGAAGCAGAAAGAGAATTAGATGGCTGCATTCCGTTAGGACCTGTGTAGGTAATGGATTCACCACAAAGACATCTTGCCTTAAGGTAAGTTCCTGTACAAAGGATTACGGCTTTGCAGTTATATATTCCGCCTGTTGCGATCTTTACACCTGTGATCCTGTATTTATAACCTTCTTTACTAAGGTTTGTGCCAAAAGCATCAACGCTTTCGGGTGTAACTTCTTCAGTTATAAGTTCAACAACTTCTGTCTGCTTGATCGTAAGGTGTTCCTGAGCTTCAAGCTTCTTTTTCATAAGAAGAGAATATTGAAGCTTATCGGCCTGGGCACGAAGTGAATGTACTGCAGGTCCCTTTGATACATTAAGCATTTTGGACTGAAGGAAAGTCTTATCTATATTTTTGCCCATCTCACCGCCAAGAGCATCTATCTCTCTTACGAGATGTCCCTTGGAAGATCCTCCGATATGAGGATTACAGGGCATAAAAGCAATATTGTCGGCGCTTACAGTAAATACAACTGTTTCAAGACCAAGACGTGCGCAGGCAAGAGCTGCTTCACATCCGGCGTGACCGGCACCTATTACACATACATCAACATTATCAAATACGGTATTAATCATAATTATCCTTAATATATAAATGGTATTTCTATATTTAAAAAAATATTAGCTTCTATATTAATAATGAGTTATTTACCCATGCAGAATTTAGAGAATATCTCTTCTACAAGGTCATCTCCTACTTCTTCACCTATGATAAGACCGAGACTTTCATATGCATCATGAAGATCTATTGTATAGAAGTCTTCGCTAAGTCCCTGTTCAATAGAGTCTCTTACAAGATTAAGAGATCTGTCAGCTTTTTCAAGAAGCTGCTTATGACGAAGGTTAGTAATATATATTTCATCTTCCGGGACAAGCTTACCATTAAAGAAAAGATCACTGATCGCATTCTTTAGATCATCTATTCCGTTTCCTAATATCATAGATGTGGTGATAATTGGAACGCCAGTGTTAATACCAACAGTTTCCAATAGCTTTTGTATATTTTCTTTTGTAATTATTATCTCATCTTCCTTATCGGTCTTGTTAAGGAGGACGATTATCTTTTTATCTTTTACAGATGTGAGAATCTCTATATCTTCATCGCCGACCTGTGAAGTGGAATCTACCATATATATAATAAGTTCAGCTTCTTTGGCGAATTTTCTTGCTTTCTCAACACCTATAGCTTCTATCTTATCAGCAGAATCGCGGATTCCGGCTGTATCTATTACATGAAGGAGTATATTATCAATCTTAACGTCATGCTCGATAACATCTCTTGTAGTACCTGCGATATCAGTAACGATTGCAGTCTCTTCACCTGTAAGTACATTAAGAAGTGAAGACTTACCGCTATTAGGCTTTCCAATAATTACTGTGCTAAGACCTGTAGCACGTACTCTTCCTTCGTCAGCGCTTTTGAGTAGGTTATCGCATTTTCGTATAAGTTTGTCGCACATTGGCATGATCCGGGATGAATAATCTGTCAGATCATAATTTTCAGGATCATCAAGAGCAGATTCGATAAAAGCCATCTCATAAATGATCTGTGCTCTCATATCTACAATGATGTTTCGCATATCACCGCGAAGCTGTTTCTCAGAATTAGATAAGGCAAATTCTGACTTAGCCTCTATAATATCCATTACAGCTTCTGCTCTTGTTAAGTCAATTCTTCCGTTAAGGAAAGCTCTTTTTGTAAATTCTCCTGGTTCTGCAAGTCGGCATTCATTCTCATCAGATATAAGTTCGTGAAGGATCTTCTGCATGACCATGGTTCCGCCATGAGTATTAACTTCAATAACGTCTTCTTTGGTATAAGAATGAGGAGCTCTCATAACTGATACCATGACTTCATCTATAAGATTGCCTTTTGCATCACAAAAATATCCAAAGCGGATAGTTCCGTTTGCATGCTGTTCAAGGTCATATTCATGTTTTGAGTTCTGATAAAAACGTGATACAACGCTTACAGCTTTACTGCCGCTCACACGTATTATTCCTATACCTGCATCACTGGCTGCAGTCGCTATTGCAGCAATTGTATCTTCATTTGTATGTATCATAATAACCTCATGTCGCGAGTGAAACGAGTGACTAATGGTTGAAGTGGTGGAGCTCTCTACACCACTTCTGAGAGTATGAAAATATTATTTTCATACTCATAACCTCATGTCGCGAGTGAAACGAGTGACTAATGAGTTTGAAAATATTATTTTCAAACTCATAAAATACACCCCACTAAAAAGCGGGGTGTATAGTAAAATCTTACTCTTCACCTCTACCTATAATAGAGGCCGAATATTATTTCTTAAGTGTAACAACAACCCTGCGATATGGTTCCTCGCCTTCTGAATGAGTTGTAACATAACGGTCATTCTGAAGTGCTGAGTGAATGATTCTTCTTTCGTAAGGGTTCATTGGTTCAAGAGATACGTTTCTTCTGGTCTTTCTAACCTTATAAGCGATATTCTTGGCAAGGTTTTCAAGTGTAGCCTTGCGACGCTGACGATAATTCTCAGTGTCAACCTTTACATGGATGTAATCTTCTTGGCCTCTGTTAACTACAAGTGATACCAGGTACTGGAGGGAATCAAGTGTCTGACCTCTCTTACCGATAAGAACACCCATATCTGCGCCCTTAAGATCTATATTAAGAACGATATTTTCTTTATCAAAAGTAATATCAAGTTCTACAGGCATTTCCATTGCCTTAAATACGTCATCAAGGAATACTCTTGCAGCAGATACAATAGCTTCTTCGTCAAAAGATGCAGGAGCTTTGTCTTCGCTTACTGTTTCATTTGAAACTTCGCTTTCTTTATTTTCAAGAGTTTCTTCTTTAACTACTACCGGTTCTGAAGGAGCAGAAACTTCTTTTTCTTCAAAAGAGTTTTCGGCTTTAACTTCCTCTTCCTTAATACGAGCTTTGATAATAGCAGGTTTGATTCCCATTCCGAGGAAACCTGTAGATCCTTCGCTGACTACCTGATAATCAAGGCGGTCAGATGTAACTGATAACTGCGCACAAGCTTCTGTTATTGCCTCGGAAACTGTTTTTGCAGCATATTCTTTATATTCACTCATCTTTAGTCTCCTAGTTTACATATATCAATTAGTGAGTTCTATCGTATTCTTTTACCATATTGGCAGCATTTAAAAGTGAATCTTTGCGTGCCTTTCCAGAATCGTATAAAGCTCCTACTTCTTCAAGTCTTCTTGTACGATCATCTTCAGAAACAGAGCTTGTAGTAACCTCTTTAGTAAGAGAAGTAAGGTTTCTGTTAGAGAAGTTAGCGTAGTTAGTAAGGCCTGGTGTAAGGTCTTTTCTCTTCTCAAGCTTCTTCTGGTACTTAGCCTGGTTCTCTTCGATCATTGCATCAATGTCGATCTTGTCGATACGGTGATTAACGATGATAGCAAGGATTGTACGGATAACAGCAGCTGCGATCCAGTAGATACCCATACCTGCAGGAAGTGTGAAACAGATCCATGCTGAGAAAATAGGCATTACTACGTTCATAGTCTTCATGGAGTTCTGCATCTGAGAAGCAGGATCGTTAGGATCAAGCTTCTGGCCTGACTGTGTCATTGAAGTTGTAAGCTTAACTGACAGATACTGTGTAAGGAAAGCAAGTACAGGAACGATTACAGCAAGAATAATAGCAATTATCACACCTGCAGAAAATCCGCTTGAATTGAACTTCTCAATAGCCTCAGAGAACATGTACTGAGGTGAGTTTGAAATGGTAAGTCCAAGGAAGCTGTTCATAGTATCAACATTAGAAGATGTTGTGTTGATAGTATTAACAAGATCTGTGTTACCTGTTGATGAAGCCCAATCTGAAAGCTCTGTCCAGTTAGCTGTTGAGAACTTGTTAAGGAGCTGTGCATAATAGTCACTTGATGCTCCATTCTCTGTCATCTCTTTAATAATAGCTGCAGCACTTGCGGATCCTGAAAGAAGACCTGTTACTTTTTCAGTAGCTGAATCGCCAAGATTAACAAGAGCATTACCAAGATCTGAGAATACTTCGTTAACAGCTGGAACGTATTTTGGAATGTTATAAATAACACGATACAGAGGAAGAAGAATAACCATCTGAAGTATCATCTGAACACAGCTACCTGACATAGATACGCCATATTTGCCATATACAGCCTGAATCT
This sequence comes from Butyrivibrio sp., assembly GCF_024699075.1. Next base: position 21,043 of record NZ_JAILQF010000240.1, on the reverse strand, counting down.
CCTGGTTCATAGCCATCTGTGAATCTGTATCTTTTTTGTTTTTATACTTATCCTGAATAGCTTTAATTTCAGGCTGCATCTTAGCCTGAAGTTTACTGAACTTCTGCTGTCTGTAAGTAAGAGGCAGCATAGCTACATAAATAATAAGTGTAAAAAGAATAATGGCAATACCAATATTGCCGACAGCAATGCTTCCATCACTGTTTGTAAATAACCCTGCAATTCCGGCAAGAACGACATAAATAGCGTTCATGATGTAACCCAGAATTACTGCAATAAATTCGAACATTTAAGCAGTCCTCCGCTTGCCCTCTTTTCAGGGAACCGGATCATATCCGCCGCTGGAAAATGGATTGCATCTGAGTATCCTCCATAATGCAAGTAACCCACCCTTTAGAGCGCCGTATTTGGTAACCGCTTCAAGAGCATATTCAGAACATGTCGGTATATAGGGACATTTAGTGCTCTTAAAAGGCGATATATATTTCCGGTAGAACCTGATCAGAAAAATAAATAGTTTTTTCATGTGCACCCCCTTATAGATCATGGACGTCACATATATTCATAGTTACATGCAGCTTTACTACAATCTGAAAAGTAATATCTTCTATATTAAAAAGATACCTGCAACTACAGATCAGACCTGCTCATTATTTTGCATTAAATGAGCTCTTGCCATAAGCTTAAGAAAAGAATCCTCAAGCGTGTGATAATCAGCGTCCTTACTTGCTGATCTGGCAACGACTACGATGTTCAAACCACTATTGAACATCTGTTCATGTAGCCTCACGATTTCACGGATAAGTCTTGCAAAGTGATGCCTTACAACACTATTTCCGATCTTTTTGGAACAGGAAATACCAAGATAGCTATCCTGCGTCTTATTTTCCCACACATACACAACCAGATACCTATCAGCAATGGATTTACCATTGTTATATACATTTTTAAAGTCTTGTGATTTTCTTATTGATTTCATTTAATTAAAAAATAAGGCTACATTTATATTAAATGCAGCCTTTACGTCAAGTATCCTTAAGCGGATAATCTCTTTCTACCTTTAAGTCTTCTGGCAGCCAGCACTTTTCTTCCACCTGGAGTACTCATTCTAGCTCTGAAACCGTGTACTCTCTTACGCTGAAGCTTATGCGGCTGAAATGTCATCTTTGCCATGTCTTGTAACACCTCCTTTACAAAAATAATACAAGTGCAAAATCCTGTAGTTACAAGATCTTGACTCGGGAAATAAAATCCGTTTCCCTGACAGGAAAACAGATTTTGATAGGTCTGTAATTATTCCTGTGTGGAAAAAATCGTTCTAATTATATATAAAATCATTCTTTTAGTCAAGTATGATTATACGTTAAATTGTCCGTATGTTACGGAATAAAAAAATATGAAAAAAGTTATCCACAATTTTTTTATCAATATCTTGTATAAAAATATATTATCCACAACCAAATATAGAAAATGTGGATAACTTGTGTTTTACTTGTTTTTTATAATAAAAATCCACAATTTGTGGAAAAAGTGTGGATAAAGTCCTTTTTTCAGATATAAAAAAATGGTCTTTTGGGATTTTATCCACCTTTTTGGTGTTGATTTTGTTCTTAACATTGGCAGTGTATAACTTTTTTATAAAATTTATTCCGAATATTTACAAAAAGTTATCCACAATTCTGCAAAATTGATGTTTAGAGTTTTTTACGATAAAATTAATTTATTCTACTATATATTAATGGGGGAATCTATGTTATCCGACGAAATTACTTCTATATTAAGTGACAGCTGGGATCATATTAAAGATGCCGTAAGAGAGGAATCAGGTATAACTGATATTTCTTATCATACCTGGATAGAGCCTCTTTCTTTCTATGAATATACAGGCGGCGTTGTTTTCATTCTGATACCTTCTGATAATTCAATAGCCCATAATTATATAATGACTCATTATCAGAACTTCTTTAAGGTGGCAATCTCTGAACTTATAGGAGAAGCTGTTGATGTTTCTTTTATACTTCAAAAAGATGCCAATATTAATAATGAAAAGACAGACTCTTTTGACATAAACAAAGAGTCTTCAAATTCAGGCATAAACTATGAAAACTCAAATCTTAACCCTAAGTACAGATTTGATACTTTCGTAGTAGGATCCAATAATAAATTTGCCCACTCTGCTTCTCTTGCAGTAGCAGAATCTCCGGGAGAAAGTTATAATCCTCTTTTCCTATACGGAGGTCCGGGACTTGGTAAGACTCACCTTATGCATTCCATAGGACATTTCATTATGGAGCACAATTCATCTGCCAAGGTTTTATATGTAACATCAGAAGCATTCACCAACGAAGTTATCGAATCAATCCGTTCAGGTAAGCAGGAATCAATGTCCAAGCTTCGTGAGAAGTACCGTACAGTTGATGTACTTATGGTCGATGATGTTCAGTTTATTATAGGTAAGGAATCAACTCAGGAAGAATTCTTCCATACCTTCAACGAGCTTCATCAGGCAGGTAAGCAGATAATCCTTTCATCTGATCGTCCTCCAAAGGAAATGGAAACTCTTGAAGAGAGATTCAGATCACGTTTCGAAATGGGCCTTATTGCTGATATTCAGACACCTGACTACGAGACAAGAATGGCTATCCTTCGTAAGAATGCTGAGAACTTCGGCAATCATATAGACGACGAGATCCTTGAATATATTGCTACCAATATTAAGAGCAATATCCGTGAGCTTGAGGGTGCATTCAATAAGATAATCGCATATTCACGACTTAATAACGTTGAGATCAATATTGATAATGTAAAAGAAGCTTTGAGAGATATCATATCTCCTGAGGAAAATAAGATAATAACTCCGCAGCTTATCGTTAACACTGTATGTGAGCAGTACGGCGTAAGACAGGAGGATGTTGTATCAAGAAAGCGTAACTCAGAAATCGTACTTCCAAGACAGATCATCATGTATCTTTGCAGAGAAATGACTGATATATCACTTGAAGAAATTGGAAGGATCCTTGGAAAGAAAGACCACACAACGGTCATGTCAGGAATAAGCCGTATAAAAGGTAAGCTTTCCACAGATGAGGATCTTGTTAAAAATGTGGATATCATCAAAAAGAAACTTGGACCCACATCCTGATTTACACAAAATGAATTAAAAATACACAGGCAAAGGCTTTTTTATCAACAGTCTTTTCATTGTAAAAAAGCATGTAAAATTGTATAATAATAAAGGTTTTGCACTTATAAACATTCTATATTAATTAGATTATTATTTTTATTCTTTTTCTTTTATCTGCACCAGGGGGAACCTTCCAACAAATTTAAAGGTGGATAAAAAAGATACCTACACATATAAACTTTTTAGACAGAAAGGAAGTATCGGAGCTATGAAATTTGTATGCTCGAAATCAAATCTTGTTAGTGGACTTCAAATTGTTTCTAAAGCAGTTCCAGCTAAGACAACAATGTCAATTCTTCAGTGTATATTAATCGACACTACAGAGGGAGTAATAAAGTTCATAGCTAATGATATGGAGCTTGGTATTGAGACTATAGTCGAAGGTAATATCCTTGACAGAGGCTATATCGCAATAGATGCAAAGATATTTTTTGACATCATAAGAAAGCTTCCTGATAATGACGTAACAATAGAATCTCAGAATTCTGAAGGTAATATTAAAGTTACCATAAGCTGTGAAAAGGCTAAATTCACCATTCTTGGAAGAAGCGGTGATGACTTTTCATATCTTCCGTCAATAGAGAGAATAGACGGAATCCATATTTCACAGTACACACTTCGTAATATCATTCTGCAGACTATCTTCTCAATAGCTGAAAATGATACCAACAAGGTGATGGGCGGTGAGCTCTTTGAAGTTGATGGCAACATGCTCAAGATGGTATCTCTTGACGGACACAGAATATCTATCCGTAAAGTAGAGCTTTCACAAAGCTATGGCTTTAAGAAAGTAATTGTACCTGGAAAGGCACTTTCTGAAGTTTCCAAGATCCTTACAGATTCTACAGAATCAGTTGTAAGCATCTTCTTTACAGATAAGCACGTACTGTTTGAGTTTGATAAGACTGTAGTAGTTTCAAGACTTCTTGAGGGTGAGTACTTCAATATCGATCAGATGCTCTCATCTGACTATGAGACCAAGCTTACGATCAACAGAAGAGAATTCCTTGATTGTATAGACCGTGCTACTCTTCTCGTCAAGGAAGGTGATAAGAGACCTGTAATCATCTCAATTGAGAACGGTTTCCTTGAGATGAAGATCAACTCTGCAGTTGGATCAATGGATGAAAAAGTTGATATAGAAAAACAGGGTAAAGACCTTAAGATAGGCTTCAATCCTAAATTCCTGATTGATGCCCTTCGTGCGATCGATGATGACAACATAGATATGTACCTTGTAAATCCTAAAGCACCATGCTTTATAAAGGATGCAGATGCAAGCTATACATATCTTATCCTTCCTGTAAACTTCACAACAGTTGACTGATAATAAAGGTGAAGATATACGGGTATCAATATTTATATACAAATGATATAGAGTTATTTTGAAGGCGGATAAGATAAAAGCCGCAAACAGCAAGATATGAGGTTAAAATGGATATAGTTAAATTAAGAGAAACAGATGATTATATAAAACTCGGACAGGCGCTTAAAAAGGCCGGTTACGAGGAGTCCGGAGCTGATGCCAAGGAAGATATACAGGCAGGCCTTGTAAAGGTTAACGGAGAAGTTGATACAAGACGAGGCAAGAAGCTGGTTCCAGGTGATGTAGTTGAGTACAGAGGCAGGAGTTTTAAGGTCGAAAGATGATAATAAAAAGGCTGGAGCTTTCAAACTTCAGAAACTATGAAGAACTTCATCTCGACTTTGACAAAGGAACCAATATTCTCTATGGCGATAATGCGCAGGGCAAGACCAATATACTTGAAGCAATATTCATGTCTGCCACTACTAAGTCCCATAAAGGGTCAAAAGACAGAGAAGTAATAAATTTCAAAAAAGATGAAGCTCATATCAGATCAATAATAGAAAGAGACCATGCAGAGTATAAACTCGACATGCACCTTAGAAAGAGTAAGTCCAAAGGACTTGCAATAGATGGTCAGAAGCTTAAAAAGGCAGCTGATTATGTAGGGCGACTGAATGCAGTTTTTTTCTCACCGGAAGACCTTGCAATTGTAAAAAACGGTCCTTCGGAGAGGAGAAGGTTTATAGATCTTGAGCTGTGCCAGCTTGATGAGACATATCTTTATAATCTCTCAAGATTCAACAGACTTATGGTTCAGCGCAACAAGATGCTCAAAGAGATGTATGATCACCCAGAATACAGACCACTTCTGGATGTACAGGATGATCAGATGATAATGTATGGAACTCAGATAATAAAGGCAAGAGAACAGTTTATAGACAATCTCTGCAGGATAATAGAGCCCATACATGAAAAGCTCACAGGGGGACGGGAAAATCTGAAGATTTTCTATGAGCCCAATGTTGGAGCAGATGATTATGAAAGTAAGCTAAAAAGTACTAAAGACAGAGATCTGTTCCTGAAGCAGACCAGCGTTGGACCGCAGAAGGACGATTTCTCTTTTATTGTTAAGACAACATCAGCAAATGAAGCCATAGACATCAGGAAATTCGGATCTCAGGGTCAGCAAAGGACCGCTTCTCTCTCACTTAAGCTTTCTGAGATAGAAATAGTGAAGCAGGCCAAAAAAGAGAATCCTGTCCTTCTACTTGATGATGTTCTATCAGAACTTGACTCAAACAGGCAGAACTATCTGCTTGATACGATCGGTGACATTCAGACGATAATAACCTGCACCGGTTACGACGAGTTTGTTAATCATAGATTTGAAATAAATAAGCTGTTTAGGGTAGTTAACGGAACTGTTACATCAGAAAACTGATTCCAAAATACAGCAGATAAAAAGAGGTTTATAAATGTCTAATAACGAAGCAGTACAGTACGGCGCGGATCAAATCCAGATACTTGAAGGACTCGAAGCAGTTCGTAAAAGACCTGGTATGTACATTGGAACAACAGCCGCAAGAGGTCTTCACCATCTTGTATACGAGATAGTTGATAACTCAGTCGATGAAGCACTTGCAGGCGCTTGTGATCACATTGAAGTTACAATAACACCCGGAAATACTATTATCGTAAAAGATAATGGACGTGGAATTCCTACAGGTATCAATCATAAATCCGGACTTACCGGAGTTGAGGTAGTATTCACTATCCTTCATGCCGGTGGTAAGTTCGGCGGTGGAGGATACAAGGTATCAGGTGGTCTCCACGGCGTTGGTGCATCAGTAGTTAATGCCCTTTCAGAATGGCTTGAAGTTAAAGTAAGACAGGGCGGCAAAATTTATAATCAGCGCTATGAAAGAGGTCACGTGTGCTATCCTCTTAAAGAGATAGGAACATGCGAATTAGAAGATACAGGAACAACTGTTGAATTCAAGCCTGATGAAGAGATATTCAAAGAGACAACTGTATTTGATTATAATGTCCTTAGACAGAGACTTCGTGAGATGGCTTTCCTTACAAAGGGCCTTAAGATAACACTCACAGATGAGAGAATCCCTGAAGATGCAGAGATCAAGGAGCCAAGAGTTGAGCACTTCCACTATGAAGGCGGAATAAGCGAATTCGTAGCTTATCTCAATAAATCCAAGACTCCTCTCTATGATCAGATAATGTACTTTGAAGGTGACAAGAACGAGGTACATGTAGAAGTATCTGTTCAGCACAATGATGCCTATAACGAAAGCATTTATACCTTCGTTAATAACATCAATACACCAGAGGGCGGAACACATCTTGAAGGCTTCAAGATAGCCACAACCAAGATTTTCAACGATTATGCCAAGGCACAAAAGCTCGTCAAAGAAACTGATGAGAACTTAACCGGTGAAGATATCCGTGAAGGTATGACAGCTATCATATCTGTTAAGATCGGAGATCCTCAGTTCGAAGGTCAGACCAAGCAGAAACTTGGTAACTCAGAAGCAAGAGGAGCTGTAGCGAGCATAGTATCAGAGCAGCTTACCTACTTCCTTGAGCAGAATCCGCAGATTGCAAAGACAATCATAGAAAAAGCTGTTCTTGCCCAGCGTGCAAGAGATGCAGCAAGAAAGGCAAGAGATCTTACAAGACGTAAGACAGCACTTGATGGACTTGGTCTTCCAGGAAAGCTTGCAGACTGTTCTGACAAGAATCCTGAAAACTGTGAGATCTTCATAGTTGAGGGTAACTCAGCCGGTGGATCAGCCAAGAATGCAAGAAGCCGTGCTACACAGGCAATCCTTCCTCTTAGAGGTAAGATTCTTAATGTAGAAAAGGCCAGCGTAGACCGTATCTATGGAAACGCAGAAATAAAGACAATGATCACAGCCTTCGGTACAGGTATCCACGAAGACTTTGATATATCAAAGCTTCGTTATGGCAAGATCATAATCATGACCGATGCCGATGTCGACGGTGCGCATATCGCAACACTGATGCTCACTTTCCTGTATCGTTTCATGCCGGAGCTTATAAAACAGGGACATGTATATCTGGCACAGCCGCCTTTGTACAAGGTTGAGAAGAACAAGGGCGTATGGTATGCCTACAATGACGACCAGCTCAACAATATCATGGTTCAGATCGGACGTGACAGCAATAACAAGGTTCAGCGTTATAAAGGTCTTGGTGAGATGGATGCCGACCAGCTCTGGGAAACGACCATGGATCCCCAGACCAGAACTCTGAAAAAAGTCAGTATGGACGAGGATAACAAGGCAGAGCTTGACGTTACGTTCAATGTCCTTATGGGCGACAATGTGGAGCCGAGACGTGAATTTATCGAGCTTAACGCAAAATACGCGAAGAATATCGATATCGCGTAAATGTGGTCCTGTAAGCTGAAGCATATTGTATTTAAATCTGATCTACCGGTCCGGAAAAACACCGGATCAGTCTGAAAACTAAAAAAAGTAGGAGTTTAGGTGAATAAGTTATGGATGAAATGTATGATCGTACCAACCCAGTCGATCTGAAGGATACGATGGAAACATCGTACATAGATTATGCGATGTCGGTCATTGCCTCACGTGCGCTGCCGGACGTCAGGGACGGTCTGAAGCCCGTTCAGAGACGTATCCTGTATGCGATGATCGAATTATCGAATACTCCCGACAAGCCTCATCGTAAATGTGCCCGTATCGTCGGCGATACGATGGGTAAATACCATCCTCACGGTGACAGCTCCATTTACGGAGCCCTCGTCAATCTGGCACAGGAATGGTCTACTCATTATCCGCTTGTTGACGGACATGGCAACTTCGGTTCCGTGGACGGTGACGGCGCTGCGGCGATGCGTTATACCGAAGCACGCTTAAGCAAGATAGCAATGGAGATGCTGGCCGATATCAACAAGGATACGGTTGACTTTATACCGAACTTCGATGAATCGGAAAAGGAGCCCACGGTACTTCCCGCACGCGTCCCCAATCTGCTGATCAACGGAACTACGGGTATTGCCGTAGGAATGGCAACGAATATCCCTCCTCACAATATCGGAGAGGTGCTTGATGCCGTTACCCTTATCATTAACAACAGGATAAACGAAGACCGCCAGACCTCTATAGAAGAGGTAATGCAGATAATAAAAGGACCCGATTTCCCGACCGGCGCGACCATCATGGGAAGACGCGGTATCGAGGAAGCCTACAGAACCGGACGCGGCAAGATCAAGGTTCGTGCCGTTACGGATATCGAACCCATGGCAAACGGCAAGAACCGTATTGTCGTGACCGAACTTCCGTTTCTTGTAAATAAAGCCAGGCTGATCGAGAAGATAGCCGATCTGGTAAAGGACAAGAAGATCGACGGTATAACCGAACTGCGTGACGAATCGGACCGTCAGGGAATGAGAGTCTGTATCGAACTGAGGCGTGATGTCAATCCGCAGGTTATCTTAAACCAGCTTTATAAGCATACTCAGATGCAGGACACCTTTGGTGTCAATATGCTGGCACTTGTCGATAATGAGCCGAAGGTGCTGTCATTACTCGATATCCTGAGATTATATATAAAGCATCAGGAGGATGTTGTTGCAAGACGTACCAGATTTGATCTTGCAAGAGCCGAGAAAGAAGCTCATATCAAGGAAGGACTGCTGAAGGCGCTTGATGTCATAGATGAGATCATTGCGATCATCAGGGCATCGAAATCGACCAATGATGCGAAGGAAGCCCTGATCGACCGTTTCGGCTTTGATGATGTTCAGGCACAGGCGATAGTCGATATGCGTCTGAGACAGCTGACAGGACTCGAAAGAGAGAGGCTTGAAGCCGAATATGCTCAGCTCATGGAGGATATCAAGGAATACAAGGCCATCCTCGGGGACGAGAAGATCCTGCTCGGAGTTGTAAGAGACGAGGTTGATGCGATCGGCAACAAATACCGCGACGAACGAAAGACCCAGATAGGATTTGACAATGATCTGACTGACGAAGACATGATCTCAGATGATGATGTCGTTGTTGCCATGACCAGAATGGGCTATATCAAGCGTATGACGCCTGACAATTTCAAGGCCCAGCACCGCGGAGGCAAGGGTATCAAGGGCATGCAGACGATCGATGAGGATCTTATCGAAGAGCTGTTTATGACCACGAACAAGCATTATGTTCTGTTCTTTACCAATAAAGGCCGCGTATATAAGCTGAAGGCCTATGAGATACCTGAGTCATCGCGTATCGCAAGAGGTACTGCGATCGTCAATCTGCTGCAGATGACGGGAGATGAGCACATTACGGCGACAATTACCGTACGTGGCTTCGATCCGGACAGCTACCTTCTTATGGCGACCAAGAACGGATTTATCAAGACTACAAGACTTTCGGAATATGCCAATATCAGAAAAGTCGGCTTAAATGCGATAACTCTGCGTGAAGACGATGAGCTTATCGGTGTAAAATGCACCGACGAGAAGCAGGATGTTCTGTTATTTACGAAGAAGGGCATCTGCACCCGCTTCAATGAAATGGAAGTAAGAGTCACCGGCAGACAGTCCATAGGTGTCATCGGTATAAGACTTGATCAGGATGATGAAGTTGTATCAATGCAGCTTTCCAATCAGGGTGAATATGTCCTTGCCGTATCGGAGCTTGGCTACGGCAAGCTTACACCTGTATCGGAATTCCCTCAGCGCCACAGAGCCGGCAAGGGAATAATCTGCTACAAGATAACCGAGAAGAGCGGAGATCAGGTCGGAGCCAAGATCATAGATAAGGACGCCGAACTTATGATCATAACGACCGAAGGAACAGTCATCAGATTTGCGGTTTCGGATGTCAGGGTATGCGGCCGCGCAACGACCGGCGTTAAACTGATATCTCTCGATCCTTCGAAGGATGTAAAGGTAGGAAATATAGCAAGGATCCGCGAGACCGAAGAGGATGCCGAAGAAAATGCCGGACATTCCGGTGAAACTGCGGGTTTTGAAGATGACGACGATGACGATCCGGGAGAAGAAAACCTGATCTTCCCTACTGAGGAAGAAGACCCGGAAGAAACCGACGAAACTGAAAACACCGATGATGAAGAATAAATGATCGGATTCAATACCGGTATCCGGAAGAACAGGAGATCATGAAAATGCGACCGGCAGATGCGGTGATATTTGATATGGACGGGACGCTGACAGATACCGAAAAGTATTATCAGCAAGCATGGCCGGAGGCTCTTGCACATTTCGGCTATGAAGCATCATCCGAAACAGTGCTTGAATTCAGGTCTCTTGGAAAACCGTTTGCACTAAAGAGATTTAAGGAATTGTTCGGTGAGGATTTCGACTATGATCTGGTACGGGATTATCGCCGCGGATTGGTCAGAGATCTTATAGAAAAGAATGGAATTCCGCTTAAAAAAGGAGCTGTCGAGATCCTGAAGTGGTTGATCGAGAACAATATCACTACAGCGATCGCGACAGCAAACGAGTATGCCAGAACAAAAAGATATCTTGAAAAGTTAGGTATCGGAGAGTATTTTGATAAGGTCATCTGTGCCGATATGGTAAAGCTTGGAAAACCGGCACCCGATATTTATATCCGGGCCTGCCGGGAACTCGGGAAAGAACCCAGCAGAGTCTTTGCCGTCGAGGATTCGCCCAACGGCGTCAAAAGCGCTTATGATGCGGGATGTAAAGTAATAATGGTGCCGGACCTTACAGAGCCGGACGAAGAGCTGCAGAAAATGCTTTATGCAAGAACGGATGACCTATGGGAGATACGGAAACTGTTTTAAATACAGGCATCCTCCGACTGCAAAACAGGTCATCACTTAAGTGAGACAGCCCTTTTGTAGCTGAGTAGCGCAAGAGCGGATACGATAAGTATCAATAGCCCGAGGATCAGATTGACATTCATTTTCATACCGAGAAATACTACAAGGACCATAAGAGCCATTGTGGCAAACATATTGGGGAACAGATAAACGGAAACGTTGGCACCCTGTTTGACAACTTCAACCTCGTTTTCCCAGTCAAGTCTCATATGTTTGATACCGCATACACAGCCCCATGTTGTCGAAAAAGCACACAGGCATACGATAAGTATCACGCTTAGAACTGCGGTAAGTATCGGCACCTTGGCGGAAATACATACACAGACTGTTGTAAAAACTCCAAAAGGCACGGACAGGTACATGTTGAAAAGCATTTTACCCTGGCGAAGTGTCTTTTTTGTTATGGGAAGACTCTGCACGATCCAGTAATTTTTTCCTTCAAGGGAAGGTGAGGTCACGGTAGTGGCTACCATCCCGATAAAGAAATAAATGAACAGAGGAAATGCGGGATAGAGCATCTCTTTTGAGACCGGCGCACCCTGCATGATCGTCGAGATGATACTGTCGAAATCAAAGAATAATACGGCAATTCCGGCGATAAAAGCCAAAACTTCTCCCATTGCGGCATTTGTAAGATACAGTGTCGATCCGGTCATACGCCTGAATTCCTTAAAGGCAATGGCATTCAGGATACTGCGTTTTTTAAGCTCGGTCATGCGGTATTTACCTGAAGCCGCATGAGATTTTAATTTCGAATTGATGCTGCGGTAGGAACGTCCCACAGGTATGAAGACAAGCACAAACAAAAGGATCGTTGATCCCGTAAGGAGCAGGATATCGGAAACGGAAAATCTGTGTACCGCCCGCTCAAACCATCCTGCCGGAAGATAGATGTTTTCAGCCTTTTTAACGGAAACAAACACGCCTTCAAGCGTTTCATCAAGCTTTTCACTGTCTCTAGCGAAATCTTCGATAAAAAATCTCAAAGCGAAAAAGAATATTACAACAAGGAAGCTTAATACTGTTTGAATGATATTCTTTTTTCTGAAACCCGAACCGATCTTGGCGATCAGAAATCCGATAAATGCAGCGATAAGCATCGGGATAACGGGCAGAAACAGCGAAAGTATGAGCCATACAGGGTAAACCCATAAGGCAGGCTTTACATTTACGGCGTATCCTATCAGCATCGCAACGGAAATACTCATATTCCAGAGCAGACTCTTTATATACATATAAAGGAATTTGCATCCTGCAACGGTTGACGGTGAAAAAGGAAGCGCCATCAGCATATCGTATTCCTTGAAATTAAAAAGATATCCGTTGGTCTTAAAAAATGTGAAAAACAGCGCCAATACCGAGATAGTCAGAGCACTGATCCCGGGGATGATATCGGCCATTCCACGGCTCGCGAATCCGACCCCGATGAGTACGCAGTAGGTCATTAGAGCCAGATATGCGATCATTAAACCGATGAAACTTCCGATAATGCGGCCTTTTTTCTTTTTATCCTTACAATGTCTGAAAATATTGAACTGGCTCGTGGACCTGAGCAAAGTCTTTAAAAGCACGAAACCCGAACTGTTCATTACAATACCTCCGGTAACACACATATTATTATGTTCATCCGTTAGGTTGCAGGGACCGGTCTGTTCAACCCTGAACCTCTAAGAATACTTCTTCAAGCGATTTCTTGCCGGTCAGTTCTTCCATGGTACCTGTATCGATGATCCTGCCGTTCTTGATTATGGCAACCTTGTTGCAGAGTTTTTCGGCAACATCGAGCACATGGGTTGAGAAGAAGATGGCGGTTCCCTTGGCGCACATTTCGTGCATGATCTGCTTTAAGGTAAATGCCGCCTTCGGATCAAGACCGACAAAAGGCTCGTCCATTACTATCAGCTTCGGTTCGTGTATCAGGGCCGAAATGATGGCCAGCTTCTGCTTCATTCCATGAGAATATGCTCCGATAAGGTCTCCAAGATCATCGGTAATTTCAAAGAGATCCGCGTATTTTTTTATGGATTCCTCTCTTTTGGCCGCCTCTATCTCAAAGACATCGGCTATGAAATTCAGATACTGGATACCGGTCAGATTTTCGTACAGATCGGGGTTATCGGGAATATAAGCCGTGATCTTCTTGCATTCCAGAGGTTCATCCTTTACGGAATGTCCATCTATCAGGATCTCGCCTTCGGTAAAATCAAGTACACCTACAACCGCCCGGATCGTAGTGGATTTACCGGCTCCGTTATGTCCGATAAATCCGTAGATATCGCCGCTCCCGACAGTCAGATTGACATTATCGGTCGCTTTTTTTCCTTCTCCGTAAACCTTTGTAAATCCTTTGATCTCAAGCATATCAAATCTTCCTTTTTTGTAATTATTCAGAACCCTCTACTTCCATTCGCAATAGAATGATAAATTAATAAGCTGATGAAGTTCTTCTTTTGCGAGTGTGAAGGGGCGGTAACTACAGTTACTTTCATTTAATGTCAGATTTTTATTTAATGTCAAATTTCGGGGCTTCATCGATATCCTGCCCGACATATTTTCCGTCTTTTTTTCTCTGTTTTACACATTCTGTCAGAAGATATTCTATCTGACCGTTAACAGAACGGAAATCGTCCTCCGCCCAGGCGGCTATCGCATTATACAGTTTTTCGGACAGACGCAGAGGAACCTGTTTCTTCTCGCCCATCAGTACAGACTCCCTGAATTAACTATGGGCTGGGCGTCATGATTGCCGCAGAGTACAACGAGAAGATTTGATACCATTGCGGCCTTTCTTTCCTCATCAAGCTCAACGGTATGCTTCTCGTTAAGACGCTCAAGTGCGAGCTCGACCATTCCCACGGCACCGTCAACGATCAGCTTTCTGGCATCGACAACCGCGGCTGCCTGCTGTCTCTGGAGCATAGCAGCGGCGATCTCGGGTGCATAGGCAAGATAAGTGATTCTCGCATCAACGATCTCAAGACCGGCGTCCGCAACCTTGCTCTGTATCTCATCACGGATCCTCTTTGCGACAACCTCTGTGGAACCGCGCAGACTGCCGTCATCTGCGGTACCGTCACCGGTTGTATCGATATTGTCGGTAACATCATAAGGATAGATCTTAACAACATTTCTGACTGCGGTATCACATTGGAGCGAGAGATATTCCTTGAAATTATCTACTTCAAATACAGCCTTCGCCGTATCTCTTACTCTCCACATGACCGCAACAGCGATCTCAACGGGATTTCCGAGAACATCGTTGACCTTTTGGCGGCTGTTTGAAAGAGTCATTACCTTTAAAGATATCTTTTTGCTGACGATCTGATCGGTACTGATCGAAGCAGCCTGGGCAGCTATGGAAATGGCGGAACCCGGAGCCTTTACATCACCGCTCTGGCCAAGTTTGGTGCCGGCAGCAGGATTAAATGCGGTACAGAAGGGATTGACCCAGAAGAAACCGTCACCTTTCAGGGTTCCTATATATTTACCGAACAGGGTAAGGACAAGAGCTTCATTGGGCTTTAATACTTTAAGACCGAGCAGCAGGATCCATCCGAAGAACATCCAGAGACATGAAATAACACAGAAAACAGGCTTTTCCGAAACAATTCCGTAAACAAGGACCGGGATTGACAGGATATAAAGAAGAATGACGATAGCGAGCATCAATCCGCCGGTTTTGTGGCCGTTGATAAGTTTTTCGGTTACGTTGTTATTCATAAATATATATCCTCCTTGAATAATTTTTCTTACCTGATATCAAAATGATATCATAATAATTTATTTATGTCAACAATTTTTTAAATGTTGGATTTTGTGGGCAGATGTTCTGACAAAGTCATAATCAGATTTATTTGATATGTACCTGTGCTTATGATAGAATGTAGATATTCATATTTTGATCATCGGAGAATAATTATGTTTAATACACATGATATTTCAAGAGATGCCTGCCAGCTGTTCGGAGAGCAGGCAAGATGCGGTTATGACTGGTGGTGGCATTCGTTTACGGGCCATCATGAAAATACGGGGGAGGAAAAGGCGTTTTTTATAGAATTTTTCCTCTGTAATCCCGAATATGGTTCGGAAAAACCTGTATTTGGGCAGCTTCCCGAAAACAAGGAAAAGGGGATAAAGCCTTCATATCTGATGATAAAAGCCGGGGCCTGGGGGAAGGATGCCGTCCAGCTTCATCGCTTTTTCGGATGGAAAGAGATCAGGGTGGATTACGGAGTTCCTTTCAGGATAAAGGCCGAAGACTGCTATATTTCCGAGGATAAAACAAAGGGATCGGTATCGGTTTCCGAAGAAGAATCGGCAGATCATCCCGAGTGGATGTGCGGAAGCGGAGAGATATCCTGGAAGCTTAAGATCGACAAGCAGATCGCTTTTAATGTCGGATACGGGGCTTCCGAACCGATGCGTGATCTTCAGGCATTTGAGATGTTCTGGCATGCGGAAGGTATGAAGACAGCCTATGAGGGAGAAGTGATATTTAACGGCGAAAGATATATCATTACGCCCGAAACCTCATACGGATACGCAGATAAGAACTGGGGAAAAGATTTTACCTCGCCCTGGATATGGATAAGTTCATGTGACCTGACAAGTGAAATAACCGGAAAAAAGCTGGAAAACAGCGTATTTGATATAGGTGGCGGAAGACCGAAGGTGGGGATCATCGCACTTGAGAAGAAACTCCTTTCTGCCTTCTGGTACGAAGGAACACCGTATGAATTTAATTTTTCGAAGGTATGGACACATACAAAGACCGAATTTGAGTGTCATGAAACCGATACACAGATCGTATGGCATATCGAGCAGGAGAACCGCCACGACCGTATGGTAACCGATCTAACCTGTGAAAAAGCGGATATGCTGCTTGTAAACTACGAGGCTCCGAACGGCGAAAAGAAGCATAACTGTCTCTGGAACGGAGGAAACGGCCGCGGAACAGTCGAACTGTATCATGAGGGCGAACTGGTAGACCGCGTGAGGGTAGAGAAGGCCGGTTGCGAATATGGGGAGTATGATACGGAAGAAGAGCCGGAGACTGCTGACAGAAAGCCTGATATGGGAAAAAGGGCGGAAAACGACAACGGAAAGCCTGATATGGATAGAAGGGCGGAAAACGATAACAGAGAACCTGATATGGATAGAAGGGCGGAAAACAATAACAGAAAACCAAATATGGAAAAAAAGACGGGGTCCGGACATAAAGATTACAACACTCTCGATGAACAGAGTTATGAAAGCAATGACACATGCAGGATCCGGTCAGTCAATGTGAGCGATGTTGCCTCCGCAGTCCGTGAAATGTGCATAGAAGCAAATCTTCGTCTTGCACCGGATATGAAGAATGCGCTTGATAAGGCATTTTCCGATGAAAATTCTGAACTTGGAAAGAAGATACTCGGTCAGCTGGAGGACAACTTACAAATTGCCGATGCCGACGAAATACCGATCTGTCAGGATACCGGAATGGCGGTCGTATTTCTGAAGGCAGGCCAGGATGTGCATTTTACCGGTGGGTCGCTTAAGGCTGCTATAAATGAAGGTGTAAGAGAAGGGTATACGGCCGGATATCTGCGTAAATCCGTGGTTTCCGATCCGCTTCTCCGTGAGAATACAGATGACAATACACCTGCGATCATACATACAGAGATAGTTGAAGGCAATAAGGTTGAGATCACAATAGCGCCCAAGGGCTTCGGAAGCGAGAACATGAGCAGGATATTCATGCTCAAGCCGGCCGACGGGATCGAGGGTGTTAAGAATGCCGTTATCACTGCCGTAAAGGATGCCGGAGCCAATGCATGTCCTCCTATGGTGGTAGGAGTCGGGATCGGAGCCGATTTTGAAAAATGTGCCGTACTTGCCAAAAAAGCACTGACAAATGAACTGAATTCGGTACATTCATATTATGAGGACAGACCGGTAAATGCCGAATTTGCGGCAACTTCCGGGGCAAAAAACGGAAGGAAGCAGCCTGATACATCATATCTGGCAGATCTTCAGAAGGATCTGTTTGAGGAGCTGAATAAACTCGGAATAGGTCCGGGCGGAATGGGCGGAAAAAACACGGTTCTCGGGGTAAATATCGAAACTTATCCGACACATATCGCAGGAATGCCGGTTGCAGTCAATATATGCTGCCATGTAAACCGCCATGTGACAAGAGTGCTGTGATCTAAAGGAAACGATGATTAAACAGGAGAACGGAGAATTATGGACTATCATATTACTTTGCCATTTACCGATGAAGCACTCGGCAGGATAAAACCGATGGACGTGCTTTATCTTACCGGAACCGTCTACACTGCAAGAGATGCGGCACATAAGAGGCTGTATGAAACGATCCTGGAAAAACTGGGAAGAGAAGACGGGTCTGCAGGCCTTCCCATCGAAATGACCGATGATGAAAAAAGTAAGATACTTAAGGAACTTCCGTTTGATCTGAAAGGCGCCGTTATTTATTATCTCGGGCCTACACCGGCAAAGCCCGGGCAGGTGATCGGTTCCGCAGGTCCCACAACTTCAGGAAGAATGGACAGATACACTCCGTTACTGCTTGATCTCGGATTGACAGGCATGATCGGCAAGGGCAGACGTTCTGAAGCCGTAACGGAATCCATTTACAGAAACAACGCGATATATATGGGCGCGACCGGCGGAGCGGGAGCACTTCTTTCAAAATGTATAAAAAGTTCCGAGATCATCGCCTATGAAGATCTCGGAACCGAAGCTATAAGAAAACTGTATGTTGAGAACTTTCCTGTAACGGTACTGATAAAATAAACTTAATGGTTCTGTAATTCGAAACCGGTCCATGATCGGTACGGAAATGCATACACGGCAGACAGCCGCCTCCGGTGTGGCCGGGTTTCGGACAGTCTCCCGGGGCAGATTTATATCTCCCTTGTAAGATTTTTGATCCAGTTTGTCTTGCGGTAATGATACAGGGCGAACGGCATTTTGATGAATTCGTCGGTGCAGGTGACCGCATAAACTATTATCGGCGGAAGCTTCAGGACAAAAGCACTGATGAGTCCGAGCGGAACGGCGACAAACCACATGGTTACGATATCGAGAACCAGCCCGTAGCGCGAATCCCCGCCGCATCTGAAGATAGATGCGATAAGCAGTGTGTTGATTATCTGTCCCATCTGATAAACCGTTGAGATAAGGAGCATGATGATGAGATAGTGCTTTGCCGTATCGCTGATTTTTGCAAGAGGCGGGATAAGCGGTGTGATCGCAAGCAGGATAAGACCCTGGATTATTCCCGTCAGAAATGTAAGCTTTAATATTGAGGCGGCATCATCGCGTGCCTGATCCTCCTTGTGTTCTCCGATCTCGATACCTAGCAGGATCGAGGCTCCTGCGGATATTCCGAAGCCCGTCACGGAAATGAAATCCCTGACAACCGTAACTATCGAGTTGGCTGCGACAATATCCGAACTCAAATGCCCCATGATGATCGAATTCATGTTAAATGCAAGTCCCCAGATCGCATCATTTAAGAATGCGGGGAGCGAATATTTTGCAAAATCGGCGATAAGGGCGCGCGGAATGAAAAATGTGATCTTAAAGCCTCTCGGTACGATATCCTGCCTGAAATAATCAACAGAACATATCGCAAGCTCGATAAAGCGGCTGATACTTGTTGCAACTGCTGCTCCGATGATCCCGAGGCGCGGCATTCCGAGCAGACCAAAGATGAGGACCGCATTTAGCGAAATATTGATAATAAGCGTCAGGGATGAAACGACCATTGACAGCTTAACACGTTCGCAGCTCTTCATCAAAGACAGATAGGGCTGTGTGATGCCGGCGAAAAAGTATGAGAAAGCCACGTATCTCAGATATTTTGAGCCTTCTGCCATCAGTTCCGGATCATTGGTCCAGATATGCATGACGGAAGCAGGACATACAAGCGCAAGCACAAATGCGAGCGTTGAGAAAAACATGCCTATAAAAAGTCCGATCCCGAGGATCTTGGCTACGGTATTTCGATCCCGCTTTCCCCAGTACTGGGAAGCAAGTATCGTTATAGCCGAAGAAAGCCCAAAATAAACGATATTTAACAAAAACATCACCTGACCTGCAAGGCTCGCCGCAGACAGCGAGCTCTGGTCAAGCCTTCCGAGCATGATAACATCAACGAGGCTTACTCCGCTCGTGATCAGGTTCTGTATTACGATCGGAAATACAAGAACAAAGAGCTGGCGTCCCAGCCCTTTGCGCATATTCTGTAAACCGAAAAACTTCATTGCCGTTCCCTCTGTGTATCTTCCTGATATGTGATCAATACAAGATATTAGTAGATTTCCCACAGAATGTCAACGTGACAAAAAGAACCGTCCCTTTTGTCATATTCAAATATCATACTTCTTAAATAACATATCAAGTGCTTCTCTGAGCAGTATCGCTTCCCCTACACCCTCGCGCTTGGAAAGCTCAGTCAGGCGCTGCAGCTGATCCTGTGTATAATGGCTGGTCTTCGGGATCATCTTCTCTTCCCTTGCCATTGCGACCTTGTTGCGCCCGCTCCTTTTGGCGCGGAAAAGGGCGCCGTCGGCTTTTCTTACAAGCTCGGCACAGCGCGATGCATCCACAAAGGCGGTAGCCATGCCGATGGTGATCGTCTGTTTTACACCGTCCGGGGTCTTCACGTCATAATCATTTTTCAGATCATTAAGGAACAGGAAAATATCCTCCCTTTCCATGGTTCCCTTGAAAATAATACCGAATTCATCTCCGCCGATACGGTAGACTGTGGAGTCCTTCGGAGCCTTTTCCCTGATGTAACGGCCTGTTTCGATCAGGATCCTGTCGCCTTCTTCAACACCAAAGTCGGTATTGATGTGGAAGAATTCATCACAATCGACCAGCGCGATCGCAACGGTCTCACCTCTTTCTTCGGAATCTCCTTCAAGGATCTCGGCCAGATCGGTATCAAACCGGTCTCCCTGAGGAAACTGAAGAGCGTCATTAACTGCAGTGCGTTTCTTTTCGTTGTTTTTTTTGTTAAGTTCCTTGTGGTCTTCTACGGTGATGGGACGTTCGCTTGTAGTTACGGTGTTTTTCTTTGCCATGACAGCCTCCTTTTTTTAAGCTTTCTTCACAGCCGGATGTCTGAAGATACAAAACCTGAACGGAAAGAGATCCGGATGTAGGGATTATAATGTGATATTATTT
This sequence comes from Butyrivibrio sp., assembly GCF_024699075.1. The sequence goes on along the minus strand of NZ_JAILQF010000240.1, from coordinate 479 downwards.
TGAAAATAATATCTTGAAACAATTATCTTATAACATGTATGAAATAATATGTCAATATATTATTTGAAAATAATATTCAGATACTATTCACCGTCTCACAAAAGGCTGTCTTCGGTAAAAATCCTCAAAAACGGGCAGAGCTCATGTTTTTTGGGATAATTTCACCGAATCACGGGTGTGAACAGTAACTATAATTCAAAAGCATTATCGCAAATAAGTTCCGAAAAACCGGAAACGCTGTTTTGAGAAAATCTGCTTGACAAAGCCCCACCCCTTTGATATACTGTCAGATGCTGGTATTGATACGGATGCTTTCCGTGTGTACCGGAACTGAATAATGAACTGTTAAGTTCGACATCTGGAGAAGTACTCAAGAGGCCGAAGAGGCGCCCCTGCTAAGGGTGTAGGTCGTTTGCGCGGCGCGAGGGTTCAAATCCCTCCTTCTCCGCTAAAAAAAGCTGTAAATGCGAAATCCGTCA
>NZ_JAILQF010000232.1 GCF_024699075.1 Butyrivibrio sp. | reverse complement strand
TCTCTACAAGCTTACCACCACAACTAAGAATCACATGCTCGCTGGCAATGTTAGAAGGTTCACAAGCAATAGTAGCTTCTTCCATTCCTTGCTGTTTAAGCCATAACAAAAGCTCCTTAAGCATCCACTTTGCATAGCCATGGCCTCTATCGCATGGACGTACCGAATATCCTATCTGGAACTTCGGATCTGCTTCATATCTGTACTGGATCATTCCGATAAGATGTTCATCAGATTTTCTTATGCAAAAGAACTGCTTAGCGTGACCTCCAATCTCCGCTGGTGCGTCTTCTGCTGCCCTCTGCCTGCAATTTTCAATGTACGCAAGCGGGTTCTCAAATTTTCTAAGAGAACCGCAACCATCCATGTGATCTTCACAGTCAATGAATTCCTGTCTGTATGCACTGATATCATCAGCATATTTGTCATCGGCTTCTACCAATTCAAGATCAGCCTCAGGTCTTTTCACTCTGGTAAAAAACTCCTTGTCATCTTCATGGTGGATATAAGCGCCGTTCTTAAGCTGCGTTTTCAAAGATGCAGGATTATCCTTATGAACCGACATATAGATCTCGTCTTCCGGAATGATCTCCCATGCCTTTTCTATAGTCAGGCGCAGGCCTTCATTGGCATATCCTTTGCCGCGGTATTCTTTTTTGATTCCATATCCTATGTGGCCGGCGCCATTGGCAAGCGCTTCGCACAGGTGATGCCTGATCCTGAAAAGTCCTACGATCGTATCGCCATCCCACAGGAAGTATTCTGTTCCGGGAACATGTCCGGGAGAAAGGTTTATTCCATTGGATTTATCTATATACCCCGGGAGGATCTTCTTTTCAAACTCTTCGTATGAGCAACCATAATCCTTATTGGTGAAGCCGTTTTCGTCCTCTGGAAGCTGGGTTATAAACTCGTACTCCTTTTGCACATCTTCCATGTTTGCTTCTTTTAGATATACTTTTTTCATAGTTTTTATCCTTCTTTACTAGTGGGTATTTCTTTCAAGCCTATATGTAATCAGCGTCATTTTATCATTAACAACCTCTTCGACACCGAATCTTACGAATCCGCATTTTTCGTATAAGTGGCAGTTCCTCGGCTCTTGGAGTATTGTTTCAAGTATCCATTCCTTAACTTCCGGGTACTGTTCAAACGCAGCCTGTATGGCTTTGTATCCAATCCCCTGACTCTGGTACTGCGGCAATATGAATATAGGGCTGATAAAAGAAATATGTTTTTCTTCAGGGTCATTGTGACCAAGGTTGATCGCTCCGACTTTATTACCGTCCTGCATTATGAAATAATATTGCCTGTTAGGTATGGCTGCTCTTTTCTTAATTCTTTCAAGAGTTTCTATTGCAGGACTACACTCATCATGGTACTTCTCATATAGTGGCATGAAGCTTTCTACCTGCATTTTGTGTAGTAGTTCGAGTTCATTTTCTTTTACCGGAATAAGGTCTATTTTTCCCATTATTTTTTTCTCCCGATTACTCTGTACCAGTTATACTTGAATTATTTTTTCTTTTCCAAAACAGTCTATATTAGAGACACTTTTGAAAATATTTGGATTCTCTGCCATCTTCTTCAAAAGACTCTACCAAATCAAAGCCTGTTTTTTCCAACACTTTAATAGATTCCAGGTTATTAGAATAAGTAAATGCACCGATAGATTCCAGATTAAACTTATTCTTTATTTCTTCTAAAAATAGTAATGTTGTTCCTGTAGCTATTCCCTTATTCCAATAATTCTCATCAAAGATACAATAGCTTAGCATAGCATTAGGTGTTTCTGAACTATTAATACAGTAACACCAAATATCTCCAATATACTCGCCGTTCACCAATATGGTCTTTCCAAAACTATTCGCAGTAGGAAGTAGCGATTTGTGATAGTCTGCTATTGCCTCTTCTACAGTAGTTGCCTTCTGTGGAAGCACAGCTTTAATTGCAGGCTTCTGAGCCTTTTCAAAATATATTCGTACTGTTTCTTCTGTACGATCTCCCAAAGCAATATTATTCTTCATTAAAGATTGATCCATATCCCTTCATCATGAATCTCTGCATTTTCTACGCTTCTATAAAATCTCTGAGCTTCATCATTTCGTGCCATAAGTGCTATCAACATAGATGTACCTCTACTCTTCAACTCTTCACGAAGCTTTGTAAGCATCATCTGAGCAACCTTAAGATGCCTTTTACTTTTGAGAACACATATCCAGTCAAGGTATGCTGCATAACACTCTCCATCATTTCGGCTTGATACGATTGAAGCATCAATTCTACCAATAACAGCATCTTTCTCTATCGCAAGAAATGACACTGCATTAACAAACCTTTCATCTGAAAAAGAAGCTATAATTTTATCCCTATACTCATCATCGGGCTCCCAGAAATATGTATCTGGCTCTTCCTGACGTAATCTCTTTTCATAATCTATCACTTTATCAACGTAATCTCTTGTAAATTCAACTATTTCTATCATTTCTATACCTTTTAAAATACTTCTCCTGTTTTGTTATCCTTTTCAAAAACACTGTCACAGTACTGATTCCACTGGATCTCATACTGCTCATGTGTAAGTAACTGCATATCTTTTGGCGTTTTGATTCCTCTTTTTACTGCTTCATTAACAAAGGGCCATACCCACTCATCGCTTTCAGATATAACAGCCTTAACTGTTTCATAGCCTCGCTCTACTGCAAGGTAAAGTCTTGTATGCCCATCCAGAGATATATAACGGTTGTTACAAGGCTTAGCCTGTATAACAATATCATTCTTATCATGAACGAAAGTCTTTACCGCCTCCAACTTAGTTTCATCGATAAAAAACTGTGATGGTTGTATATCTGATAGTTTTATTTCTATCAGTTGTTCCTGCCCATACTCAGCTACAAGATTATTATCAGAATCAATATATCTTGTAATATGAGGAGCATTAAAGCGGAATTCTTCGATTAAATCAACATATACTGAAGCATCCTTCCCCCTGACAATTGCTGTTATGTTGTCAATTATTTCAACTTCATAAGGCTCTCCATCTATCAGATAAGCCCCGTGTTGATTAAGAACCATCTGAGAAAACCTGGTATCATCGTATGAATCTATCCTTACAATATCTCTATTATCTGAGCTCATATTGCTTTCCTAACATCATTATTTTAACTGCATTTTATCTATTTGCACTTTACTCATAGTATATTTTTCTAACATTCTAGTATAAAAAGGCATATACTCACGATTTCGCAAGCGTATGCCTTATAATAACACAGTAAAAATGGCTATTCTACTGTCTTTCTAATATAATTAGTACTTTCGTTTACTTGCGCAGGCCCTCAATCTCATTCTGCAATTCCCCGAGAAATTGCATAGCAACTTCATCCAACAGATAGTAGATTTTTTGTCTGTTATAAATACTTAAGACCCTTTTAATATGCAGCTTTACACATTCCAAGTCGCATATACGCAGTTCTGTCCTTCAACTTTATCAAACCCCATTGATGTATACAAACGAATTGCCGGAACATTATCAACATCTACCATCAAAGACATGCCCTTAGGATTGTTCAGTTCTATGGCTTTGGCCAGGAGCTTTTTGCCATATCCTTTTCTGCGGTATTCATCTTTTACAAACACATCATAGGGCTCATTTTCTTCATAATTCTTTGTGAGATCCAAATAGCCAACGACGTTATTTTCTTCAGTAGCCACCAAAACA
>NZ_JAILQF010000221.1 GCF_024699075.1 Butyrivibrio sp. | reverse complement strand
CCAGGGAGGATGTCTATGTTTGATCTTATTGCCAATATCAATGGAGCAGTTAATAGCTTTGTCTGGGGACTTCCTATGCTTGTACTTCTTGTGGGAACAGGCATTCTTATGACAGTACTTACAAAGTGCTTTCAGCTTACGCATTTTAAGTACTGGATGAAGCACACCCTTGGAGGAATTTTCAGGAACAAGAAAGTAACTGAGCATACAAGCAAAGAGGACAGACAGATAAGTCAGTTCCAGAGTCTTTGCACAGCACTTGCAGCAACAATCGGTACAGGTAATATTGCAGGAGTTGCGGCTGCGCTTGCAACAGGCGGTCCCGGATCTATTTTCTGGATGTGGATCACAGCATTTTTTGGAATGATGACCAACTATTCTGAAAATGTTCTTGGTATTTTTTATCGTAGAAAAAATATACATGGTGAGTGGTCAGGCGGTGCCATGTACTACTTAAGCGATGGACTTGGCAACAAGAAGGGATGCAAGAAGATTGGTAAAGCTCTTGCTGTACTGTTTGCAACCTTCTGCGTGATCGCTTCATTTGGAATTGGCAATATGAGTCAGATCAACTCGATTGCTGTCAATATGAATACAGTATTTAATATCCCTTCGGTGGTAACAGGCGCTGTTCTTATGCTCGTTGCAGGCCTTGTAATAGTGGGCGGTATCAAGAGAATAGCTTCTGTTACAGAGAAGCTTGTTCCATTCATGGCAGTTGCTTATGTTCTTGGAGCCATTATAATCGTTATATTTAATTACAGTCAGATAGTACCAGCTTTTGCGGCTATTATAAAGGGTGCTTTTGCCATGAAAGCAGTAGGCGGCGGAATAGTAGGTTCAGGCGTTCGCTCAGCTGTTACCTGGGGAATGAAGAGAGGCGTTTTCTCCAACGAGGCAGGTCTTGGATCTTCTGTTATGGTTCACTCAGCATCTAATGTTAAAGAGCCTGTACAGCAGGGTATGTGGGGAATATTTGAAGTATTTGCAGATACTATCGTAGTATGTACACTTACAGCTCTTGCTGTTCTTACAAGTGGAGTAATGGACTTAAATACAGGAGCTATGATCTCTCAGGCAGAAAAGACCGCCCTTGTATCCGAATCCTTCTCTGTGGTATTTGGACCTGCCGGTGGTGCATTTATAGCTATAGCGATTCTATTATTTGCTTTTTCTACAACACTTGGATGGAGCATATATGGAACCAAGGCTTTTGAATACCTTTTCGGAACCAAAGCAACTATTGGATACAAGGTTTTATTCGTAGTATTTATCGTAATCGGAGCTACTATGAATCTGGAACTTGCCTGGGATCTTTCAGATACTTTTAACGGACTCATGGCTATTCCTAACCTTATCGGTGTAATTACTTTAAGCGGTACTGTTTCCAAGATCACCAAGAATTATATAGACAGAAAATTTCATGGTAAGGATATAACACCCATGTACTCTGCATTCCCTGTTATACAAAGAGAGCAGGAGGAGATAGTAAAAGCTGAGAAAAAAGAAGAAGCAGTAATCTGAAAAACTAAAATCCCATAATCGGTTTTGTATTATAAAAAAAATATTGTAAAATAATAATCAAGAATTGCTATTTTTTCGTAGAAGTGGAGCAATTTGGTCATAATATTTTTATTATGATACAAAATCGTAATGGGGGCTGAAATGGGATATTTAAAAAAAGATCAGATCAGGAAGCTTATATGGACATCAATGTTTTGCATTCTGATGATAGTACTAACTCTTGTATTTCTTGTGCTTAGAGGAATAAATCACTTAGAACCTATTTATCTATTGAATATAGGTGCAGATCTTATAAGTATGATGATGGGATACGTCCTATTTATTTGCTTTGTTATAGATATTCAAAATAACGGAGCTGATTTAAGATATCTGTTTCCTCTTTTGATAGTCGCATATATTGGTTGCTTCACAGATGCCTGTGCATGGATGGTAGATGCTCTTCCTAAATTAAGATTGCTGAATTTATTGGATAATACTATTTATTATATGTGTGCTCCTCTCGAAGTGTGCTTCTTCTGGTTTTATACCATGTCATATCTAAAACTGGATAATAAAATAATAAAAATCCTTGGGAAAGCCGTTTTATGTGGTCTTTTTGTTGCGTTATTTCTCAGAATTATCAACATATTTACAGGAATTTATTTTACAGTAGGAGCAGATGGAATATATAGTAGAAGCTCCACTTATGCATATTCACTTATATATACCTTTCTTTTTAGTATACTGGCACTTATTGTTGTAACACTTGAGCACAAGAAGCTTCAGGCTTTCCAGATAGCTACTTTTTATGCATATATCATAGTGCCTTTAGTTGCAGGTACTATAGGTGCCATGACATATGGATTCTCTTTAATAGCATCAGCTATAATGCTGATAGTACTTCTTATATATGGCGTTCTTAACCTCAATCAGGGAATAGAAAAGGCTGCAGCAGACAGAGACTTATCACTTGCTGCAAGCATTCAGGAAAATGTCCTTCCTAAGATTTTTCCATATCTTCCGGAGAGAAAAGAATTTGATGTGTATGCGTCCATGAATCCTGCCAAGGAGGTAGGAGGTGACTTCTACGACTTCTTCATGGTAGACGACGATCATATAGCACTTGTTATGGCTGACGTATCAGGAAAAGGAATACCGGCAGCCCTTTTTATGATGGTTTCAAGGACACTTATCAAAAACAGGGCACTTCTTGGAGAGGATCCTTCAAAGATATTGTATGAAGTTAATAACCAGCTATGTGAAGGGAATAAAGCCGAACTATTTGTAACAGTATGGCTTGCTGTCATATCACTTTCAACAGGAGAGGGACTTGCAGTTAATGCAGGTCACGAACATCCTGCGATCAGACATAAAGGTGGCAAATTTGAGCTTTTAAAGTACAAGCATTCACCTGCAGTTGCCACTATGGAGGATTTGCCCTTCAAGCAGCACGAATTTAAGCTTGAGCCGGGAGATACCTTCTTTGTATATACAGATGGTGTCACAGAAGCAACCAATTCTAAGTTTGAACTATTCGGAACAGACAGAATGATTGATGCACTTAATAAAAATATAAATTCAGATCCGGAAGGTATTCTTGCATCTGTGACTGAAGACATTAATTCTTTTGTCAAAGAAGCAATGCAGTTTGATGATATAACTATGCTTGCTTTTAAATATAATGGATCAGCTAAAGAATGTAATGATGATAATAAAATCAAATCTTAAAATATCAACTATTATTCATTAACCTGTAACTCCATTTGTATAATGAGCTAAGAAAGGAGTATATTAAATGAATAAAATATTGATAATCGCTATCGTGGCTGCAATCTTATGTTTAACAGGATGTTCAGCAGCTAATAACAATCAGACAGATGACACAATGGAGGGAACATATATGCAGATTTCGCAGGAAAAAGCTATGGAAATGATGAAGCTTGATGATGGTCATGTAATCGTTGATGTAAGAAGGCAGGATGAATATGATATGGGTCATATTAAGGGAGCGATCCTTATCCCTAATGAAACTATTGGAACAACCCAGCCGGAAGAACTTCCTGATCTTGATCAGATAATACTTGTCTATTGTCGTAGTGGAAACAGATCCAAGGATGCATCACAAAAGCTTGCAGACATGGGTTATACAAACATTTATGAGTTTGGCGGTATCAATACCTGGACCGGCGATATAGTTACAGATTAAGGGAAATAGATTCTCATAGAGGAAACTAAATACAGCAATGCAGTTTCCAAAACATCTATTCGTAAAACCTGTGTTATATATACTTTCACATAACCGTACAGAACATACAGAAAAGTATGTGATGTACGGCTTTTTTATGCCGTTATCATAGATAATTATACCTAATTAAGAACGTTCAAATCGAACAGAAAGGCGGCTAATGTGAAAGTACAAAAAATCTGCATAGGCGAAAACGCCTATAACTACATCCTTATTGATGATGACTTAACTCCGGTTGATCAGGTGACGAAGTACATGAAATATCTGACTAACATCGGTAAGTCACTGGAAACCAGGCACACATACTGCACAGGACTCAAGTTTTTCTATGAATACCTCTCGGATATTGGTAAACAAGTAGAAGATATAAGTATTTATCTTCTCAGTAATTATGTAAGGTGGCTGAGATATGGAGGGATGAAAGAGACCGGGATGCCAATCAGATCTGAGCGTACCGTGAATATTTATATGACCATTGCCATTGGATATCTCCGAAACCTCAGTCTTCTGGGTGTGGTTGGTGATGCCGCTACCACCAGTGTTTTTGAAGAGGTGGATGGCAGGTACAAACATTTTAAAGATTTTCTTTACAACGTATCCCAAAACAAAGCATTCTCTCGAAATCGACTCAAATTAAAGGTGCCAAAAGGAAAAAAACATCCCCTCGAAAAAGCGCAGATCAGTAAATTAGTAGACAGTACAACAAACGTAAGAGACAGATTCCTACCGTAGGAGAGCAGATATAGGTGATGAGATAGTTTATTTAAGGGCCTTTAACAATGACCTTATATATGTTCCATCAAAGTGTTGATGGAACAGAAAAGGATCAGGAGAATAAATGTTTAAGGCAGTTTTGGCACTTATTATAGTCGGATTATTGTGGGCTATGGGAAGTAATTCGAGTTCAAATTACTAATGTGTTGGGGACTAAAAAAGAGGGCAATCTTATGGTAGATACACTAGATCTTGCAAGAACAAGGAAAACAATCATAAAAATATTGATTTAAAAGCTTTTATGACTGTGACATGACAAATCCAGGCTGTCAATCGACAGTCTGGATTTTATCAATGTTTATTTTTTCCAATCTTGATCGGAACGCCTCAGGGGTGAATGTAAAAGTCTTAAAAAATACTCGCTGAAAATAAGCCACATTTCCATATCCCAAAGTGTGAGCTATTTGCGCAGTACTAACAGATGGGTTTTTTAACAATTGAATTGCTCTGTTCATTCTGATATCTTGTAGTAATTCAGAAAACCCCTTACCGGACTGCTTTTTTAGAATTCTTATAACCTGCCTTTCGCTATAACCAAATTGATCTGCAAGAGTGGTTAAATTAACAGTTTGACAGTGAAGGTGCATATAATTCAGAAAAGTATTAAATACTGAATCTGTGCTGTTAATCTGAGGAACAGAAAAAATAGCTTCATTTTCATGCTTGCGCATCAGAATTATGAAGAATTTGAGTACATTTGCTTCAATCATCTGTTCACTATATTTGGGCTTTTCGGACCATTCTTTATAAGATTCAAGAACCAGACTGGTAAGCTCAGTATCTTTATTACAGTGCCATAGAATATAGTTCCCTTTTGTGTTATAGATTGCATTAGAAAAAATAATTGACAGATAATTGCTCTTATTAAGTAATTGGAAGAACACAGTATCAAAGGTAGTAACTCTTATAAAAAAGTCTAAGATAATGCTGTTATCATTATGAGCTTTAAAGCAATGATCAAAGAGTGGCGGGCAAAGAATGATGTCGCCATCAGTAAGTTCAAGCTCTCCAGAGCGAGTTATCATATAGCTGCCGGAGCTCTTTAATACATAGTTAATCTCTATAAACTGATGAGAATGCAATAGTAGCGGCATATATCGCAGGTTTTTCCGCATTGTGACATTTTCCTGCGGTAATAGAAAGAAATCTTCTTTGATATAATAGGCGTTTTTATCCAGGAAGAAATCTTCTTTTTTTGCGCTCTTATCCCAGTACTTCTTCATTAAAGTATAGACATTATCATATTCATAATCAGACTCGTCTTTAAGACCAATTATAGTGTTCTGATATACAGGAAAGTCATCTAAAAACTTTTTTAGGTACTGTTCTATGTGGTTTAATTTATAGATTTCTTCATGTGATGCAGAATAGTTATCCATTTTTCCCCCTATGAGAAGGTGTCATGAAAATATAAAACGATGTCACTATTTTTATGCCATTCAATGATAACATGAATCAACAAGTAAAGTACAACGAAATTGGGAGGTCAAAAATGGATAATCAAAAACAAAAACTGAATCTGTCAACGATACTATCATATGGAATGGCATATGGAAGCGGATATCAGATCATGGGTGCATTAGTTGGTTCCTATCTAATGATCTTTTTCACAGATACGTTTGGTGTTCCGGCGGCTGCGGCAGGCGTTATAATGGTAATTGCGTCAATATGGGATGCAATCAACGATCCTATAATGGGAGTACTGGCAGATAAAACGCATACAAGATTTGGTAAGTTCAGACCGTATCTTTTATGGGTACCAGCATGCCTGACTGTTGTAGTTGTATGTCTGTTCATGAGCCCGAATCTTTCTTCTACAGGAAAAATAATATGGGCAGCTGTTTTCTACATTTTATATGGAATGCTCAGGACTGCATTTGAGATACCCTGTAATGCTCTGATCAATGCAGTAACCAATGTAGAAGCTGAGAGGCAGAAATTGATTTCCACCTATACACAGATAATGGGTATATTTACAGCCATAACAACTTCTTTTGCACTCTCTATGGTTTCTTTCTTTGGAGGAGAGAATACCTCAAAGGGCTACATGATAGTAGTCGGCCTTTCAGGAATTCTGATGACGATTTTTTCATTATGTCTTTTTGCTACGACTAAGGAGAGATTCGTTACAGAGTCAAAGGATACACATCTTCCTCTTGCTAAGCAGTTAAGTCTTCTTGTGACTGTAAAGGGTCTTGTCCCGACAGTTATAATCTGGGTTGCAGGTTACATAGGTTTCAACACAATGATGGGATCATCTGTATATTATGTAATGTACTGCCTTGTAAGACCGGATCTTATTTCCAAATACATGATGACAATATCTCTTGTTGGACTGCTCAGCCCATTTATTCTTGTACCGCTTTTCTTAAAACTATTTAAGAGTTTAAAAATGGCATTCATAGCATCACAGATTCTGACACTTGCTTGCAATGTATGCTGCATTATATTCAAAGGAAACATTACTGCTGTCTTTATTCTTTCAGGATTTGGTGCATTGTTCGCCACCATGTTTATGGTATATGGTGCAATGCTCATGGCAGTAGTTACAGACCAGAGTTTTTTACAGACAAATGTAATAATGAATGGAACAATAGCTGCGCTTAAGGGCTTTTCAAATAAACTTGGAATAGCGCTTGCAAATGGTATTCTTAGTGCTGTTTTAGCAATGACAGGATATATTGCAAATGCAGTTGGTCAGGAACCGCAGGCAACTGTGACCGGAATTACACTTGTCAGATTTGGCGTTCCTGCTCTGATGGCTGCTATTGCAGTATGTGCTCTTTTTGGTCTTCCATCACCGCGTCTTAAAGATGAAAAGTCAGATAAGTGAGGTAATGGCAATGAAAAGAGAAGATGTGAATATCCGAGATCCTTTTGTATTGGTAGATGGTGAGAAATATTATCTGTATGGTACGCGAAGTGAAACCTGTTGGGAAGAAGCATATGGTTTTGACTGTTACGTGAGTGATGACTTGGAATCTTTTGAAGGCCCTATAGAGATATTCAAAAAGCCCGAGAACTACTTCGCAACAGACAGTTATTGGGCGCCGGAGTGCTATAAAATAAATGGAAGCTATTATTTGGTAACCACGTTTGGAGCCCCCGGGGTAAAAAAAGGGGTCTATACGCTGAGATCAGATTCTCCGACAGGACCGTTTGAAATATATTCAGAAAGATTGACGCCTCCCAATTGGTCATGCATTGATGGAACTATTTATACAGATTCTGATAAGGTGTATCTTATATTTTCCCATTCCTTTGAGGATGCCATGGACGGAAGCGGAACAGCTGATGGTGACTTCTGCATAATGGAATTATCATCAGATCTATCATATCCTGTAAGCGCTCCTCAGAGGCTTTTTTCTCCGAAAGATGTAACTTGGGCGAGAAAAGTGCCTTTTGCAAAAGCTGAATTTGGAATTGATGGCGACTGCTATTTTAGTGATGGGCCAAGTCTTATCAAGTATAACGATGGTAACCTATACATGGTTTTTTCCAGCTGGAGTGATAAAGGCTATGCAGTTGGTGTTGCAAGATCAGAATCAGGTAGTGCTTTTGGCCCCTGGATAATTCAAAAGACCCCTTTATTTCCGGAGAATGGAGGGCATGGAATGTTTTTTACTGATCTTGATGGCAATTTGATTCTGGCACTTCATTATCCTAATGACAGATTTAAAGAGCATCCTTCTTTTTGGAAAGTATGCGTAGAAAATGGAATGTTGACAATAAAATGATTAGTAGTGAAGTGCTGATTAACAACGGTAAGCAAAATGTAATTAGTGATGGATGTGGTTCGCGGTGAATCATGATCACACAGCTAGGAGAAGAAAAATATCTAAAGCAGTTTTGGCACTTAATATAGTTGTTTTATTATGGGCTATGGGAAGTAAGGCTGATGGAAAATCTTGTAAAAGACGATAAACCCGCGTATATACGCCTTAGAAGAGGAGCTATTGAGGATGTCTATGCAGAAGATATGAGCTTTGTGATGGACAAGGCTGAAATCCTGTCAGAAGGTCGGGATGTAGCTATCATAACCTGCGGCGATCTGGTTCCCAATGCAGTGAACGCAGCCAATATACTGAGGGAAAGTGGAATTGAGGCTACTGTAGTGGATATGTATTGCATTAAGCCGTTGGATGAGAATACGGTTTTGGAGGTAGCCAATAAATGCAGATTGATCGTTACCTGTGAAGAACACTCGGTATATGGCGGACTTGGAAGTCTTATAGCCAGAGTGTTAAGCGAAAATACTCCTGTGGATATGATGTGTTTGGCACTTCCTGATGCGCATTTGGTTGCCGGAGGTCGTGATGATATTTACAGAGAATAT
>NZ_JAILQF010000212.1 GCF_024699075.1 Butyrivibrio sp. | reverse complement strand
ATTTCGCCCCACTTTGATGGAATATCAAATCTTACATCTTTACCTGTAACCAGATTTCCTTCTTTATCCAAAAGAGCTATCTTTCGTATTACAATATCATTTTCCCTGTAATCTTCTGTGACTACGATTTCTGCTGACTCTTCATCGCACGTCTTATTAACAGTCCTCATAACAACAGCGCCATCTTTATAGCCGACAGCTTCCATGACACCTTTTTCTGAAACTATTTTTTCCCATACAAGATAATCGTCTTTGGGCATTTCTTTTATGCCAAGACTCTTACCGTTAAGTATTAGTTCAACTTCATCAGCGTTTGAAAAAACATAATAATCTGTCTCTATTCCGGGTTCCTGATTCATATCAGGGTATACATGGACAATGTTCTCATTGGTCCACCAGGCTTTATAGAAGTAATAAAAGTCCTTGGGATATCCGCACAGATCCATAGCTCCAAACTGGCTGCTTATTGCAGGCCATGCAAATGGAGTAGGCTCTCCGTAGTAGTCAAAACCTGTCCAGATGAAAAGTCCGCTTATCCAGTCTGGCATACAGTCTCTCCACCTCTGTGCACCATACATGTAATACGGGCTCTTGTCTGTAACAGCAAGATGACACTTTGACTTATCTGTCTTATAACAGCCTCTTGTCGATTTGAAGGTACCCATTTCTGTACTTATAAAAGGCTTATCAGGATATTCCTTATGGAACTTTTCATAAAGATCACTATGATAGTTATAGCCAGCAACATCAAGCTGATCTGAAATCTTCTCAAGCACTTTATAATCGGTTATAACTTCATTGGTCTTCATATCAAGCATCAAAAGCGCCATAGTCACAGGCCTGTATGGGTCAAGCCTTTTTATGTGCTCTATCATTGTAGAAGCAATCCTTGCACCCTGTTCTGTTGCCTGAGAAGAAGCTTCTTCATTACCGATCGAGTACATGATAACGCTGGGATGATTTCTTCCAAGCTTTACCATTTTAGTAAGTTCATCCATGTCAGGCCTTGCGCTTGATAGAAGCCTTGTTTCAAGCATTACAAGCATACCTTCCTGGTCGCATATTGTAAGAAATTCTTCTGATAAAGGATAATGAGCTCCCCTGTATCCATTAGCTCCCATTTCCTTAAGCTTTTTTATACGGTAGCGCATAACCTCTTTAGGAACAGCATTACCAAGACCGCCAAGATTTTGATGACAGCATACACCCTTTATCCTTAGTCTTTCTCCATTTAGAATAAAACCCTTATTATTATCAAAGCATGATTTCCTTATGCCAAAGTTAACGCTCGACTTATTCCTTATTTCCTCTCCATTTATTAAACTTACAACAAATTGGTAAATAAATGGTTTATCAACAGACCACAGCCTTGGATTATCAAGTATTAACCTGTAGCTGAAAATATAAGAGCCATCAGTTTGTGAATAAAAAAGAACCGGAGCATAGTCACTGCTGACACCGACGCTAATATCAGTGATGACATCAGTGATATCAGAATTATTATTTATAATATATATACCATTACTTTCAGTATTATCATTTATAACACAGTTATCACTATCATAAATATGATTTTTTGTATTATTGATATTGTTACTATTTATATCTTTATTGTATATATCTGAAAGTTTTACTATATCTTCTTTTACCAAAAAATTATTATTGTCATAGATTTTGAATGTAAGTTTATGATCACTAAAATCCGGAATGGATCTGTCACTTCCTTTGTTCCCGCATCCATAAATCTTTAAGGATATGTTTAATATAGCCTTATCGGAAGATTTCCCACACGGCTTTGCATATACAAAAAGCTCATCTATATATTCCTTCTCGACAACTTTAAGATACGCATCTCTGTATATTCCGCCGCCTTCATAGAACCAGCCCTCAGCCTGCCTGGCATCGCACCTTATGGAGAGAATGTTGTCGCCGCCATAGACAGCAGTATCAGTAATATCTATCTCGATTTTGCTATAACCACTTTTTTCATTATCAAGGAAAAATTCATTTAAAAAGAAGGTGGAATCTCTGTAAATCCCACCAAAAATAAGAAAAAGTTTTTTGCCTTCATATTCCTTTGGAATAAAAAAGTGCTTTCTGTACCATCCGACATTTTTGTCAAAAGAACCTGCTGTTGTATGGATGTTGTTGACATCCTCCATTGCAGGAATCGTGTTATCTTCACCAAACTCTTTTTCGCTATAAGGATATGGCTTTGTTTCGAACACAAAATCATGAGGAATAGTAACATCTTCCCAGTCAGAATCGTCATAATCCCTGCTCTCAGGCCCCTGATTAAACGATCCCGACTTGGCTAAGGCCCACCTGTTCCTAATAGAAACAATATCCCCAAAATGAAATTTCCAGCCCTTATTAAAATCCATCAGCTCCTGCATATCCTATTATCCTCGCATTATGAATATATTTAGTTATTCAAACTTCGCATATATAAACTATATTATCCCTTGAGAATTTGATATTTTGGGTAGTCTGTAAAGGATTTTTGCGTTCTTTAAAAATATTATTAATAATTCAAGAGTTTGATAGATGGAATTATATATTCCGTTTGGGGTCCGTCTGTTTGAGCGAAGCGAGTTTCGGACCCCGGAATAAATAATTCCAGATATTAAGCCTTGAATTATAATATTTTTAAGACAAGAAAATCATTTACAGACTACCCAAGATAATCAAATTGCAAGGGATAGCACATATTATATATGCGAAGTTTGAATTTAAGATATTCTCTCATCCCAATGAAATGCTTATATGTATGATCATGTTCTGAATTCTATGGTTCTGCTAGGCGAACTTTCTCTTCCATCTTCAAATACCGCCGTTACCTGCACCCTGTAGACATCAGCTGCAGGAAGACTAAATGGAAGAACTGCTGCCTCCTTTTTCTCCAAAGCACTTACACTTCTTAGAGGGAAGAACTGAAAATCAACAGACCCCTTTCTATATACGTTGTAAGAGACAGCTCCTTCAACACTATTCCAGATAAGAAGAAATTCTGCCACCTTATCCTTTATCTGGAGTTCCTGGAGGGCAAAGCCTGAGGGAACTTCAGTATCCACTGGTTTTTCAGTAACTTTAATTTCTTTCTTTTGAGGTACATAAGTAGTATCAAGATATTTCTTAAGGCTATCTATCTCAGGATATCCTTCCATAGAAAGAAGCGCACCTGCCACCATCCTTGCATATACAAGAGCTCCGTACTCCTGAAGGTGGGTATTATCTGAGACTCCATCTGCATATGCGCTATCAGGGTAAGCACCTTTTGGACACCACAGATAAATTGATTTGGCTTCTTCAGGACCTATACTTTTAAGATATTCATAGCTCATACTACAAAGATCTACGCACGGAACATGCTCTCTTTTAGCTACGCTAAGCATAACATCCCTGTACTCTCCAAATGACATAACGAATTCTCCGTCATGATCATCACAGTTGCGCCTTGATACAGGGGTTACAAGAACTGGATATATTCCCCTTACCCTGCAGGAATCTATGTATTTCATCAAAAACTCATCGAAATCTTCAGGACATACATACCTGTTAGGACGAACTGCCGTAGCATCATTGTGAGCCCATTGAATTAAAACATAGTCGCCCTTTTTTGCTCTCTGAAGAAGAGCATCCCACTTACCCTCGTCAATAAAAGATCTTGAGCTTCTAGCTCCAATTGACCTGTTTTCAACCTTGATCGAAGTTTTTTCATATACATGGCACTGAGGATAAATATGATCCTTGGACTGATAGTCACATAAAGGTTCACCTGGCTCGACAAATTTGTGAAAAACCTGCCCCCAACCTGTCTGCGGATAATAAAAGTCTTCATAAGTCTGAAGGGTAGAATCTGATGCAAGAAAAATCGTAGGCGTTTTGTAATCTTCATAATAACCTTTATTTTTAGAAACATCATCCTGAAGAACCTGATAATCTATACTACTTATATATATAACCTTTGAAACAGCCTTATCTTCATCTTCTGCACTATCTGATGCAAAAAACTGAAGCGTTGTATTATCATATAATCCGCAGTTTATAAAACTTACATCAATACTTTTACCTTCTCCAACCTCCAGATCTTTAATCTTCAAAACTTCATCTGCATAGCAGTTAACATATACCATTTCTTTAGAAGTATTACAAAAGGTAATAGTCCACTTAATATCCCTTTTACCGGTCTTATAGATAAAAACAGGACTGTTAACATAAGGATATATCCCAAAACCAGTAACCTCCGTCTCTGTCCACATTTTGGAAGTCACCTCTAATACACCCTTGTCTTTTTCTTTTATATATTTTTCTTTAAGGCTATCATCCATAGCTTCTAAAAGCGACGTTCTCGGATAATACACCCCCTTATCCCATTCCCTTGCCTTATCAGGATAAGACTTTAACTTAAGTTCACACCTCTGTAAGTCCAACTTTTCTTCCTCCCAATATCCTTGAATTGCCTTATGCAGTATATTTTCTTCTTATTATTTCTTATCACTTCAAACTTCGCTCTCCATAACCAACACTATCCCTTGCGAATTTGATTCCTTAGGCAGTTACTAAATGATTTTTGAGTCTTTAAAAATGTTATAAATTCAAGAGCTTAATAGATGGAATTATATATTCCGCTTGTGGTCCGCATGTCTGAGCGAAGCGAGTTTCGGACCACGGAATATATAATTCAAGATATTAAGCCTTGAATTATAACATTTTTAAGACGAGAATAATCATTTAGTAACTGCCAAAGGCCATCAAATCGCAAGGGATAAAATCAATCTTTCATGACAGTTCAGGGAGCACCTCATCAAAGTGCATATCGCTTGCGTAGTAGTAGCTCACATAACCCGGCTGATTGTAGCAGTTATTCTGCCAGCAAACCCCCATACGATACTGAATATCCTGTAAAGGAGTGAACAGCTTGTGCTTTGTGATATCCGTATTTATGTAGATTCTAAGAGCACTGTCATCTGCAAGCCTTAGAACTATCTCATCACGAAAGTCCCCAAAAAGATCTGCCACAAGACAAGGATTACCTTTAGTTCCGTTATTGGTCGCTGTACCCTCGGGACGCAGCATTACCCCATGAACAGGGTCATTAATTATTCCGCACTTTTCTTCCGTAAGATACTCCTTACCATCAGTTACCTGAGTTGTAAGATCTGCTGCCCAGTGAATATTCATATTGGTTGAGGGAGCTTTAATATCAAGCTTTTGACCCTTGACGTCATATACGTCATTGACCCAGACCTGAAGACCCGGAACATCCGGCGCTATATCTCCTATCATGCACCTACCAAGATCAGTTTCTGCATATTCGCCAAAATATACGTTTCCTGATTCTGCATCTCTTAGCGCATAGCCATAAGGAGCAGCCTTAGCTCCTTCAAATACGTTGAATATTTCAAGGCCGGGCCTGTCAGGATCTATATTAGCAACATGCATTGCATCTCCGTGTCCAAGCTTTGCATAGATACCGTTAGGAAGATAGTCGTAGCTACTGTATAATACGCTTCCGTCCTGATCAATGCAGGCAGCTCCGTAGATTATCTCCTGATATCCATC
>NZ_JAILQF010000198.1 GCF_024699075.1 Butyrivibrio sp. | reverse complement strand
ATGAGACTTTGAGAGAAAAAAATTCAAATAAGTTAGAAAATATCGCATTTTTATGTTGTAAATTACGTAGAATAGCAGTAAAATAAATTTGTTGGCAAGGTCCAACATAGTACAGTTCATAAAAAATCCAAAAGTGGAGGAAAACAAAATGAACAAGAGCGAATTAGTTGATGCAATTGCAAAGGAAACAGGTCTTTCTAAGAAGGACTCAGACGCAGCAGTAAAGGCTTTCGTTGACACAGTCACAAAGGCACTTAAGAAGAAGGACAAGGTTCAGCTTGTTGGCTTCGGTACATTTGAGACAGTTAAGAGAGCAGCTAGAAACGGCAAGAATCCTCAGACTGGCGCTACAATCAAGATTCCTGCTTCAACAGCTCCTAAATTCAAAGCTGGTAAGGCTCTGAAGGATGCTGTTAACAAGAAATAATTAGAAACAGCTGACACCACCGGTTTTCCGGTGGTGTTTTTTTTGACTAAAAACAAAAAATTATTTATAAAAAGAGCTAAAGTTTTTACAAAAGGTTGCCGATAACTTTTTTGCACACGCTCCTTATAATAGCAAAAATGGGATATATACAATAAGTATACAATTTGTATGCGTGTGGGGGTTTTCCGTTAACAGTTCTATATTGCAGGAATTATATTCCGGAAAAGGAGGCATATATGCAGGCAACCGCTAATCAGCTCAAAGATGCAATCATGATCCATAAGAAGCTTGGTATATCGCTTCCAAGAAAAATGACAGTAGATGCATATGCAAAATGGTTAAGAACACATACACCAGAGTATGTTAAAGAACAGAGCATAGGAGATATCAGAGATTTACTTAAAGTTATAAGATAATACTATATAAAAATAGTGAATGTATTTGCGATTATAATGCTTAGTAATTACAACCCTTCAGAGTTTGTGGTAAAGCCAAGATTCTGAAGGGTTTTTTATGTAATTTTCATCTTATTTATATTGAAAACAATTCTTTAATATGCGAATATTATGGATGAAATGTACAAAATAAAGAAAGGCGGGGACATGAAGACACCATTTTCAACTTACCTTGAGTCTATAGCTCCGGTCATAAAAGAAGTAATACAGCTTCTTTACAAAGAATATGATTATGTCAGTGCTCTTTGTACAGACTCTAAAGGGCTTGAGGTTACAATAACACAACATTCCAAGCATGTTTCAAATGAAACTATGATGACGGAAAGAGGAGTAGTATTCAGAGTTTATAAAGATGGACAGTATAGCGAATATGCTCTTAATACTGATGACATGCGTGATGCCGACCACATATCACAAATCGTAAAAGAAGAGATAGGCAAACAGCTTGAGCTTTTAAAGATGCTTAATGTAAAGACATATCCTACACCTGTTTTAGATGATGAACCATTAGAATTCATGGGACAAAAGGAAGTAGAGATTCTTCCAGAAGAGGCTGATGTAGAAGATATAGCTAATCGCTTAAAGGCTATATCAGATAAAGGTATGGCTCTTGGCGACCATCTTATCGAGTGTTATGCATTATGGAGAACTACTCATGTATGTAAGATGTTCCTGTCTAAAAACAGAGACCTTCGCCAGGCATATGTATACAGCGAAGGTGCTATTATGCCAATTGCATCACGTGATGGCAAGAACAAGCAGGAATATGCATCGCATTCCGGAATGGGAGGATGTGAGCTTTTATCAGGGCTTGAAGCTAAGATAGAAGATACAGTCAAGAATGTAGAAGAGCTACTTGATTCAACAGCAATTGTTCCAGGAGAATACGAGATCATCACATGTCCTGAGGTTACAGGACTTATTGCGCATGAGGCTTTTGGCCATGGCGTAGAGATGGATATGTTTGTAAAAAACAGAGCCCTTGGCAAAGAGTATATTGGAAAGCGCGTTGGATCTGATAATGTAACTATGCATGAGGGAGCGCTTTGTGCTGATGATGTTGCAAGCTATTTCTTTGATGATGAAGGAACAATGGCAGGCGATGTTATAGAAATAGATCATGGCATACTTAATACAGGTATCTGTGACGCCCTCAGTGCCCTTAGACTTGGAACAAAGCCTACAGGTAATGGTAAGCGTGAAAACTTCGCTCATAAGGCTTATACACGAATGACCAACACAGTATTTGATTCCGGTGAGTATACCAAAGAAGAAATGATCGCATCTGTTAAAAAAGGCTATCTTCTCGAAGGAATGGAAAGTGGTATGGAGGATCCAAAACATTGGGGAATTCAGTGTATCATATCCAAAGGCCGTGAGATCGTTGATGGTAAGCTTACAGGTAAAGTTGTAGCTCCTATAATTATGACAGGCTATGTCCCTGATCTTCTTGGCAACATTACCATGTGTTCAAAAGACAGACAGACATTCGGCGCAGGTGGATGTGGTAAAGGCTACAAAGAATGGGTTAAGGTATCAGACGGCGGCCCATATCTTAAAACGAAAGGAATACTGGGATGAAGATAGAACAGCTTAAAGACCTGCTTAATGAAAGCGGTGCTGATAATTGGGTCATCACTGAGACAACAAAGCATGGTTGGGAATTTTATTATATAAGACATGAACTTGATCAAAACAGAGTAACTGATGTAAAAAATATAGATATTTCTGTATATAAGAATTTTGACAATAATGAATATACAGGACTTGCAACAGCTACTATAAATCCAAGTGAAACTGATGAGTATATTAAAAAGACAATTGCGGATCTTGTAGTTCAGTCAGAATATGTCAAAGATAAGTATTTTGATTTAAAAGATCCTCAGAGTGCTGATAAGAAAGAAGCTAAAGAGCTTTTATCACTTTCTGATATATCCAAAGATTTCATTACAACAATGGAATCAGTAAATGAAACAGAAACAGAGGATATAAACAGTTACGAAATATTCGCTTCTCATATTACAAAGCGAATCATTACAAGTAAAGGTATAGATGTAACACAGACATATCCTTCTTCAATGCTTGAAGCAGTAGTTAATGCAAGGA
This sequence comes from Butyrivibrio sp., assembly GCF_024699075.1. The sequence goes on along the minus strand of NZ_JAILQF010000198.1, from coordinate 12,859 downwards.
CCAAAGAAAAAGATCATGAAATTGAGCTTTATAGAGCATTTAACTCAGGTACATGTGATGAAAAAAATATAAAAGATACAATTGATAAAGCAATGAAATATGGTAAAGACAGGCTTGTAACAACAAAAACACCTGCTCTAGGCCAGATTCCATGTGTATTTACAACAAGTGATGCCAAAGAGATATACAGATTCTTTTTAAGTAATCTTCACACTGGTAACATATATATGAAGACCAGTAAGTGGAAAAAGGGTACTCCTATAGCAAATGATGTAAAAGGCGATAAGATTACCATTAAGGCTGTAAAGTATCTTGATAATTCATCAAAGAATTTCGATTACGATCCTGAAGGAACACCTGTAAAGGATATGACTATAATGGAAGAAAATGTTCCGGTAGCCTTCTGGGGACCTACAAAATTTGGATATTATCTGAATGAAAAAGACACATTTATAATCACAAATACTGAGGTATCAGGTGGTACAAAGACAGAAGAAGAATTAAGATGTGGCAAATATCTTGAACCTGTAGAATTTTCAGATTTTCAGGTACATGCTATGACAGGAGATATATTTGGTGAAATCCGTCTTGCTTATCTTCACGAGATTAAAGATGGCAAAGAAACAGTAACAGCCGTATCCGGAGGTTCTGTATCAGGTAATATGCTTGATCTTGTAAAGAATATGTCTATGTCTAAAGAACTTGTCCAGTATGATAATGCAAAGCTTCCTAAGATAACAAGAATTGAAAACGTAACAGTAACAGGCGCGTAATAATAAAAAAGAGCTCTCAGAATAAATTAATTCTGAAAGCTCTTTTTTTAAAGCTGATAAGAATACATATAGTTAAGCAACGTTCTCTTTGTCTTTCTTGGACTTACGCTGAGCCTGTAATGTCTTAAATGCTGTATGAGCAAGTACAAGTGAAAGAGATACAAGAAGTACAGCAATTGCAGCCTGGATAACAGCCCATATATCTCCTGATGATCTAAATGCATTAACCTTAGCGATGATAGTCTGGATAAGTGAAACAATTGTTACAATAAGCATAAATACCATAGGTACGAAGAACATCTTATTGTTCTTTCCAACCTGACCAAGCCATGTGCATACAGCGATGAGACCAAGAGCTGCAAGGAGCTGGTTAGCAGCACCAAAGAGTGGCCATATCTTGGTATATCCTGTAAGACCAAGAGCAACACCAAGTACAACTGTGATAGCTGTAGCAACTAAAGGATTACCAATAATACGTCCGATGCCCTTTGCATCTTTATAACTCTGACCATTTTCAAGAACAAATTCCTGAAGCATATATCTTGCAAGTCTTGTAGCTGTATCAAGTGATGTAAGACAGAATACAGATACAGCAAGGATAAGCATCTGGTATAAAACGTGCTGAGCGCCTTCTCCAGCAAATGAACCGATCATAGCTGAAAGTCCGCCGGCAAATACCTGTGTAGGAGATGCATATGTACCATCTGAAGCAGATGTCCATACAAAACCTATAGCGCAAAGAGATATAACAGCAACAACACATTCAATAAGCATTGAACCAAATGCAACTGGCTTAGCATCTTTTTCGTTATCAAGCTGCTTAGCAGTAGTTCCTGAAGAAACAAGTGAATGGAAACCGGAAATAGCACCGCAAGCGATTGTAACAAACAGAGCAGGGAACATTGTACCTGTTGTAAATACGCCGGTTCCTTTAAGTGCTGAATCTCCAAAAGCAGGAACAGCAAAACTGCCATGACCTGTAACAACAGCACCGATAACTGCAACTATTCCGGCAGCGATCATGAAGTAAAGAAGGAATGAGCTAAGGTAATCACGAGGCTGAAGAAGTATCCATACAGGTGTAACGGATGCTACAAGAATATAAGCACCGATAACGATCATCCATGTGTTATAAGTAAGTGCGATTGGATGGAAGTTAAGGCCGATAGCAACAATAGCAACGATACCAAGGCAACCGAATACTGATGCGATTCCTATAGGAGCATTCTTTCTATATACAAAGAATCCGAATACGATAGCAAGAGCGATGAAAAGGAAAGAAATCATTGCTGTTGACTCGTTAGCTGCAAGAGTTGCACCTTCTACAGCTACACCTGTTGAAGTAGTTGTACCAAAAGTGCTGGCTACGATAGAAGCAAAAGCTGCAACAACAAGAAGAAGTGTAAGATATCCAAATGTAAGGAAAAGTCTCTTTGACTTTTTGCCCATTGAGTTGTCAATGATCTCACCGATTGACTGGCCCTTATTTCTAAGTGAAGCAAAAAGAGCACCAAAGTCATGAACACCACCGAAGAAAATACCTCCGATAAGAACCCATAAAAGAACTGGAACCCAACCAAAAACTGCGGCCTGGATAGGACCGTTAATTGGGCCTGCACCTGCTATAGAAGAAAAGTGATGTCCCATAAGGACAGGTGTTTTGGCAGGTACATAGTCCATACCATCTTCAAGTTCATGAGCAGGAGTCTTTCTCTTAGGATCGATTCCCCACTGCTTAGCAAGCCATCCGCCGTAGAATACATATCCACAGGCAAGAATTGCGATGCTAACGATTAATAATAATGCTGCATTCATAATACTGTCTCCTCCTTATAATTATGAGTTTATAGAAATTAAAGAATCTCTGCAGTACAGATACTTTAATTATTAGCTATGAAATGCTCAGGAAGCCTTTTTATCAAGGTATACAAATACATCCTCAAACATTTTCTTTAATCTCTTAGCCCTGTTGTTAGTAATGATCTTTTGGGAATCGAGACAGGCACATAAAAAACCACCTTCGCTGTGACCGCGGAAATTGAAAAGATATCCTTTGTCAAAGCGGAATTTGCGTATTTCTTTGATGGTTTCCTCATCCGGGGTGTTCTTTGATATAACTACAATAGTAAGATAAGAGATCATGTGATCCTTTTCCGGATATTTCTGACCTTTTCTTACAAGATCAGGCTCCATATGACTCTCCATAACATCATAAAGATGCTTTATATAATCAATAGTTATTGTATCTGTCTCACAGAAAAGGACATGTTCATAAGCTCTTATTGACCAAAGAGTTGCCTCTTTTTTTAAGACATATTTCTCTCCTAATGAAAAAAAGTATCCATATGCCGGATACTTTTCGCCTTTCAAGGAATAATCCCTGTAAAGATCAAAAGAGCTTGAATAGCGCCTTAAGACCTCGTCCAGATAATAATTTGTTCCCATATATGCTCCCTTGCACCCTAACAATTAAAAAAATTGAAATAATAATAAAAATGTGCTATTTGCTTGATTAAATATAAAACATACTTTATCACTTTAAAGGCTGGGAGTTAACATGACGAATTTATGCTTTTTTAATAATTGACATTAATTTTGTAATGGTTTTATTGGCTGAAAGTGTGCCATTTGAATTATTTAAACATATAACAAAACACATAAAAGATGAAGCAATCGGTTTAAATATGGGACAAATAGTGGGCTTTTAGTGTTTTGCCTTTAATAAAGCAGTATAAGTTTGAAAATGTTTCATCTTCTTTTGCAAATTGGTGTCACGAGATCAATCAATTTGAAACATTATTTACTCGTTTAACTTGAGGCATGAGGTGGAAATGAAAAATTTTGTTAAGAAGAGGCAGGATATGATAGAAAAAGCAGAAAAAGACGTTATAATATAATAAGTAAATACTAAATAACGAACATTAAATATATGAATAATTCAACCGATAAATTAAATGGTGTTGTATGCCCTTTTAAGAGAAAAGATAATTTTGTTATTAATGAATGAGAATAATCAAGTTTAGTATTTATCTACATAGTACGATGTATTTTAGTCATCTATAACGATATTTTTAATAAGAAATTCTCTGCCTTGCAGAAGATCACTTCCTGCATTATGGCAAGAGGGGCACAGATACTCATTAGTTTTATCAGGATGGTAATTACATCCGCAGGTTTTGCATTTTACTAAAACAGGAAGGTATTCTATTTCGAGCTTGGAGCCTTCAAGAATAGTACCATCAACAGCTTTGGGATAATAGCGTTCAAGATATTCCGGTATTAGACCTGTCATTTCGCCTACCTGGATGGAAACAGACTCAACTTTATTTGCATTATTGGCTTTTGCAGTATCAGCAGCCATATTGGCAAGGCGTAATATATAACTCATTTCATGCATGGTAAAATCTTTCCGGAGCCGATAACTCCTAATGCTTAAGATACTAAAAATTTGTTATTGCCCATAAATAGTGAATGTAAAAATAGGCAAAGGCTAAAATGTCCATATAATAAGGCTTTACAAACATCACTTTAGCATAAATAGTATAGTTTTTCTATATTATTTTGTGAAATATTTAACTAGAAATAAAAATCGAATCGATGTATATTAAATGTTGGCTTATTGCAAGGCGTTGCTTGTGAGGTAACATTTCGGCATTGGCTCGGTCGTTTAGTGCTCATGTGTTAACGCTTTTTTTATGCAAATAAAAGACTGAAAGGAGTTTACAGACATGTGGGAAATACCATTCCTGATTTGCTTTCCGCTTATTATCTCCGTATTTATGTTTTGCATCAGAGTTAATAAGGTAAGAAATGCAATCGCCTATGTAAGTGCCGTTATCATTATGATCACGGTAGGAATCCTTGTCGTTCAATGGGGTATGTCCGGATTTGAACCGCAGGAATTTTATGTAGAAACGGAGGCTATCGACAAGCTGATTCTTGCAGCTGAGGTTGTCCTTATGTGCGTTGTTACTTTTCTTAGCTTTAAGTACAAACGTCCGTGGATCAGCCTTTTGTCAATAGTTCCAACACTTGCCATTATGTGGCTTGAGCTCATGGGACCTGAGCTTGATGAAGGAGGTCTTGCACATATTCGTGTTGATCATCTTTCAATTCTGATGTGCATTATTATCGGAATAATCGGTTCCCTTATCGTTATCTATGCAGTTGGCTATATGCATGGATATCAGCATTATCACACTAATATCCAGGATAGAAGATATTATTTCTTTATGATTCTTTTCATATTCCTTGGAGCCATGTTCGGATTTGTTCTTTCACAGAGTCTTCTCTGGATTGAGCTTTTCTGGGAGACAACAAGTGTATGTTCATTCCTTCTTATTGGATATACAAGAGAAGAAGAAGCTATAGCTAATTCCTTTAGAGCATTGTGGATGAACCTTTTAGGTGGATGTGCACTTTGCATTGGAATTATTTATTTTGCAGTAACTGAAAAGACAGCATCTTTGACAGCACTTGTAGAGCTTGCTCAGGTTCATGGTGATACCTATTCAAAAGCTGCTATAATCGGTGTTGCTTTAATTGCATTTGCTGCTCTTACAAAGGCTGCTCAGCTTCCATTTTCAAAGTGGCTTCTTGGTGCCATGGTTGCACCGACACCTTCATCAGCACTTTTGCACTCAGCTACAATGGTTAAAGCCGGTATATATGTTTTGTTCCGTCTTGCTCCTGCAATGTCAGGTACACTTACCGGAACAATGATCTCATTTATTGGCGGTTTTACTTTCCTTTCAGCATCAATAATGGCTATTGCACAAAGTGATGGTAAAAAAGTTCTTGCTATGTCCACAATTTCAAATCTGGGACTTATGGTTGCCTGCGCTGGTGTTGGCCGACCTGAGACAATATGGGCAGGATGCTTCCTCATGATATTCCATGCAATATCAAAATCACTTCTGTTCCAGGACATCGGTGCTACAGAGAACTCTCTCCACAGCCGTGACGTAGAAAACATGCATGGTCTTTTATACAGACTTCCTGTACTTGCAGTATTCATGTTTATCGGAATCTGCGGTATGTTCCTTGCTCCTTTCGGAATGCTTATTTCAAAATGGGCAGCTCTTAAGGCATCAGTAGATGAAAGTAATATCATGCTGGTATTCTTTATCTGCTTTGGTTCAGCTACAACATCATTCTACTGGACCAAGTGGCTTGGTAAGCTTATTGCTCATACCAACAAGCCTGTAGTAAGAGATATCACAAAACGTAATGAGATGATCTCACTTACAATTCATGCGATCTTAATGATTGCTCTTTGTGTACTGTTCCCGCTTCTGTCATCAACATATGTTGATCCTCTTCTTGTAGAGATGTTCGGAGAGTCCAAGCAGGTTATCGGTAACAATGTTCTTTATATACTGATCATATTGATCTGCTTCTTCTTTGCAGTTCCGATTCTTGCATATATTCATGATAAGAATCTTCGTGCTAATCAGAAGCTGTCATACATGAATGGTATCAACACAGGTAAAAATGATGCATTCGTAAGCTCTATGGGTTCAGATAAGGAACTTGTCCTTTCTAACCTTTATTTCAAGAACGTATGTGGTCAGCGTAAGCTTATGATACCTAGTATGGCTATTACAACAGCTGTACTTATAATAATGCTCAGCATGATCATATCCCAGACACTCGGAGGTACAATCTTATGACAAAAATTATTCTTGTTCTTTGTTATATAATAGTGGCTCCGCTTATTGGTGCACTTCTTGAAGGATGTGACCGTAAGATCTCTGCAAGAATGCAAAGACGTGTCGGACCTCCAATAAGACAGCCTCTATTTGATGTGATCAAACTTTTCAAGAAACAGGTAATCGTAGTAGACAGATCACAGTCATTCCTTATTATGTCATATCTTCTTTTGACAATAATGACAGGATGTATGTTCTATGCTGGAGTTGATCTTCTTATGATCTTCTTCGTTCTGTCTTCTGCAGCAGTATTTGTATATTTTGCAGCTACAGTAACAGGATCACCTATGAGTACAATGGGCGGTCTTCGTGAGCTGGTACAGGATATGGCTTATGAGCCTGCTGTACTTCTTGCAGCTGTAGGTTTTTACCTTACAACAGGTTCTTTTGAAATTGACGAGATAATTAATCAGGACACAAGCGCTATTGTTAAGATGCCGGGATTTTTTATAGCATTTGTATTTATTCTTACTATTAAGATGCGTAAATCTCCTTTTGACAGTGCACAGTCTCACCATCCTCATCAGGAGCTTGTAAAAGGACTTACTACTGAAATGGGTGCTAAGAATCTTGCATATTTCCAGATTACAGAGTGGTATGAAACAATACTCATGCTGTCAGTTGAAGCTCTTTTCATTATCAACAAGAACCCATGGAGCTATCTGGCTGCAGTAGTAGTTATACTCGCAACTTATTTCCTGGAGATTCTTATAGATAATACTTCAGCACGTATGAAGTGGCAGGATATGCTTAAACTTAGCTGGATCGTAACTCTTCTGGCTGGTGGTGTTAACCTGATGGTTCTGATGCTGATCGGCTGATGTGAGAAAGGACAAATGAAATGAATATTAAAAGATCCCCCTGGCTCCTCCATTATGATGGATCGAGCTGTAATGGATGTGATATTGAAGTTCTCGCAGCGCTGACACCCGTATATGATGCGGAGAGACTTGGCGTTGTGAATACAGGTGACCCGATGCAGGCAGATATTTTCCTTATTACAGGTGGTATCAATGCTCAGAATGCTCCGGTAGTTAAGCAGCTTTATGATCAGATGCCTCGTCCGAAGGTTGTTGTAGCAGTTGGTATATGTGCTTGTACCGGTGGTATTTTCAAGGATACATATAATATCCTTGGTGGTGCCGATACAGTTATTCCTGTAGATATATATGTTCCGGGATGTGCTGCAAGACCACAGTCTATAATCGATGGTATTGTACAGGCTGTAGCTCTTTTCCAGCAGCGTTCTGATGAACATGATGCATTGGTAAAGAGCCAGAAAGGAGCTGGAATATGATAAAAGTTATGAATCCTGAACAGATTCATGAGACTATCCCTGTAGATAAGCTCCTGTTCGAGGTTATGAAGAAAAAAGAGGCAGGTCTTCGCCTGTCACAGATATGCGTAGCATATGTAAACGAGAAGTATGAGCTTAGCTATACTTTTGCTGACGATGATACTTATCAGTATTCACTGCTTCGTGTTGTTATTGAAGTTTTTGAGCAGGTACCTAGTATCTGTAAGATATATCCTTACGCTGTTTTCTACGAAAATGAGATGGCAGAGCTCTTCGATGTTAATATCGAAATGATAGATTTTGACTTCCATGGAAAATTCTATCGTATTGATAAAGAAGCTCCTATGCTTCCACCTGGCGCTCTTGAAAAGAAGGCTCAGGCTGAAGAAAACGAAAAGAAGCGTATTGAAGAAGAGAAGAAAGCTTTAGAGGAAGCTGCAAGAAAGGCTGAAGAAGAGGCAAAAGCAGCTGAGGAAGCAAAGGCTAAAGCTATTGCCGAAGCTAAAGCTAAAGCAGCTGCTGCAAAGGCCGCTGCAGCTAACAATAATGAAGGAGGTCAGAAATAATGGGTAAGAAAAGCGTAGTTCCATTTGGCCCCCAGCATCCGGTACTTCCGGAGCCACTGCATCTTGATCTTGTAATAGAAGATGAAGTTGTTGAAGAGGCTATTCCTAATATTGGATTTATTCACAGAGGTCTTGAAGGACTTGCTGAGAAAAAAGATTTCAATGAAATGATGTATATTGCAGAGCGTACCTGTGGTATCTGTTCATTTGGACATGGACTTGGATACGTAGAAGCTGTAGAGCATGTTATGAATGTTGAAGTTCCTGCAAGAGCCAAATATCTTCGTACTATCTGGGCTGAGCTTGGAAGAATGCATTCACACCTTCTGTGGCTAGGTCTTGCTGCTGATGCATTTGGCTTCGAGTCACTTTTCTATGAAGCATGGAGAATCCGTGAGAAGGTTCTTGATATTCATGAGATGACATGTGGCGGAAGACTTATTTTCTCTGTTAATAAGATTGGTGGTGTTCTTAGAGACATCAATGCTGATCAGCAGAAGTTCATTCTTGATCAGATGAATGTTCTGGAAAAAGAGATAAAGAACATCAAAAAGACTTTCCTTGAAGATTATTCAGTTCAGTCAAGATCTAAGGGAGTTGGAGTTCTTACAACACAGCAGGCTCATGATCTTGGTGCAGTAGGTCCATTTGCAAGAGCATGTGGTGTAAAAAATGATATTCGTCTTACAGGATATTGTGCATACGGCGACCTTGATTTTGAACCTATCATATCTAATGATGGTGACTGTTATGCTAGACTTGAAGTACGTATAAATGAGCTGTTCCAGAGTATTGATCTTATTCGCCAGGCATTTGCCAAGATTCCTCAGGGAGAACTTGAGACTAAGGTTGCAGGCTTCCCTAAGGGCGAGTATTTCATGAGAATAGAGCAGCCAAGAGGAGAGGCGATTTATTATGTTAAAGGAAATGGTACTAAAATTCTTGATCGTATGAGAATCCGTACCCCCACCTTTGCTAACATTGCACCTCTTTGTGAAACTTTAAAGGGCGCTGATTATGCGGATGTAGGAGCACTTGTTGTTAGTATCGATCCTTGTATTTCATGTACAGAACGCTGATTGAAGGAGGTAGAACATCATGAGTATAATGACTTTTAAGAATACGATGCTTAGTAACCTCTTCAAAAAGCCGGTTACTACAAAGTATCCATTTGAGCCTGCGGTATATCCTGAAGGAAGCCGCGGACACATTGAGATAGAAATTGATAAGTGCATATCCTGTACTTTGTGTGCACTTAACTGTCCATCTGGTGCAATTAAGGTTGACAGAGTAGCACGTACCTGGGAGATCAACAGATTTGACTGTGTACAGTGCGGATATTGCACAATTAAATGCCCTAAGAAGTGTCTGCATATGGTTGAAGGCTACCAGACACCAGGACCAGAGAAGAGCGTGGCACATTATGACCGTCCTCCGGAACCTGAAAAGCCGGCAGCACCTGTCCAGGCAGCACAAGCTGCAGCTCCTGCTGCAAATGCTCCCAAGCAGTAATAATCATATTACTGTTTATATTAAAAGTATGTAAACAGTAAATAAACTGATGATTCTGGGGAATGGTAATACCATTCCCCATGATTATTTTCAGACTATAATGAATGCATTTAGACCATAATGATTGTTTTTGAGACCAAAATGAATGCATTTAGACCATAATGATTGTTTGAGGATAGTTGGACTTAATAAGAAAAGATATCTGCTTAAATATATAAAATGATCAAGATAACCCATCACCTTTAGGTGATGGGAATATCTTGATTTCGGGTGCGGGGTTATAAGCCCCGTACCCGTAGAACTGCGTCAGCAGTGATTTTATAACGAGCAAAAAGCAAAGCGTTTGCGAGTTTAACGACATTGGGTTGATGATATTATGACTGGCAAAAACAGATATGTGTGTATAACCGTAAAAGGGCTTGTACAAGGTATAGGATTCAGGCCATTTGTTGCGGAAATTGCAGAAAAACTTAATATTAGCGGAATTGTAAGAAATTCAGGCGGTATTGTTATTATCTATGCGTATGCAGATGATGATAGCCTTAATAAGTTTACCCGTAAGATCAAAGAAGAACCCCCAGCCGGTGCTATAGTTAATAGTATCAGCATAGAAGATATAAATGAAGATGGAATGAAATACGCTGGGTATGAGACAAAAGGGCCGGCATTTAAAATTGTAGATAGCAACATGCATGAAGATGTGGTTCGTCTTCTTCCTCCCGATCTGCCTGTATGTGATAACTGCATTAAGGAACTTCTTGATAAAAATAACAGGCGTTACAGATATCCTTTTATTAGTTGTACCTCATGCGGACCAAGATTTTCTATAATGCATACGGTTCCATATGATAGAGAAAATACTACAATGGACATATTTAATATGTGTCCTGATTGTTTTGAAGAATATACAAAGAAGGGCGATATAAGGCGCCACGCACAGACAATCTCTTGTCACAGGTGCGGACCCCAGCTTTCTTTTACAGATAAAGACAGTTATTTAGATGCTTTGTTAAAAGATAATAAAGATAAAGAACAAAGTAATGCTAAAGACCAAAGCGATGCTAAAGATCAAAACGATGTTAATAATATAAATAATGTTAATAATATAAATGATGCTAGAGCCCTGGATAATGCGAATGAAAAAGCCTTACTAAAGGCAACTCACTGCATTAAAGACGGACAAATTGGCGCTGTTCTTGATATTGGCGGTTTTCATTTCGCTTTTTCTCCATATATAAATGAACCTTCTAAAAGGCTTAGAATATGGAAAAACAGGGAATCAAAGCCTTTTGCGGTTATGTTTCCTGATATTGATAGTATTAAGTTATATTGCTATGTTTCTAAAAGGGAAGAGGAGCTTTTAAAGTCTAACCCAAGACCTATAGTTTTATTAAAACAAAAAGATATACCTGATAATGAGAGTAAATTTGCAGATGAGGTGTTAATGGGTAGTGACAGAATAGGCGCCATGCTTCCTTGCAGTCCTTTGCAGATTCTTTTGCTAAAGGAAACTGGACCGCTTGTTATGACAAGTGGTAACAGGGGAGGCGAACCTATAGTGACTGATCCGGATATAATGAGCAGGTATCTTGGAACTGGTGGTCCGGATTTTATGCTATCACATCAAAGAAAGATACTGACACCGCTTGATGATTCTATATATCAGGTAAATGGAGACGTGGTCCAGATTATAAGAAGGGCCAGAGGACTTGTTCCATGGCCTGTCGATCTTCCTTTTACTCTAAAAGAAGAGACTTTTGCAGCAGGTGGAGACCTTAAAGCTGTATTTGCACTTGGAAAGGCTGATAAGGCATATCTTTCCGCGCATTTTAGTGACCTTGATGAACTTGAAGCGTGCAAAGCGCGTGAAAAGGCAATAAGCCACATGGAAGAACTTCTTGATGTAGAGCCGGTTAGGTACGTGTGCGATAAGCATCCTGGGTATATTTCTGTAAAAAACACTGATAAGCAGGCAGGTGGACATGAAAATGTTCTCCATGTTCAGCATCACTTATCTCATATTATGGCAGTTACAGCTGAACATGATATAAGAGGCGATTTTGTCGGCGTAGCCTATGATGGAACAGGCTTTGGAGATGATGGCAGCATATGGGGAAGTGAATTTTTTATATGTAATATAAACGATGATTTAAAGTGTAAAGAAACTGATTGCAGATATTTATCTTATTATCATGGTGGAAGTCTTCTTCCTGTGAAGATGACAGGTGGTGATGAAGGTGCCAAAGATGCTGTAAAGACGCTCTATTGTTACCTTTATGAAGCAAAGAAAAGAGATTATATTAAAATTGAAGAAATATATATAATTGATAAATATTTGAGGGGTCTTTTTGAAGAAGGAGAATATTCTCAAAAGCATGATATTCCGGATATGAAAATATTAAATGCAGCGCTTGACCATGACATTAACACAGTAATATCGTCTTCAATGGGACGCTTATTTGATGCGGTTTCAGCACTTCTTGGAATTTGTTGTTATAATAGTTATGAAGGCGAATGCCCTGCAAAGCTTGAAATATTTGCTTCTAAGGCTAAAACGGCGTCTAAACTAGATTTTCAGATAATCAAAGCTAAGAAGGCTGATTCTATATCTGGTTCAGAAGATATATATTATATGGACGGTGTAAAACTCATAGCAGATATATGCAGACGTATTATTGATGGTGAAGATAAAGGTGAGCTTGCTCTTGGTTTTCATAAGGCGCTTTCTTTAGCAACTGTCAATATGGCAGAAACTTTAATTGACAATCATAATGCAGATAATTCATTAAATGAAACCAAATATCCAAATAAGGTTACGTCATTAAAGCTGGCAATAGGCGGAGGAACTTTTCTAAATCGTCTTCTTAATACAAATATACAGGATATTTGCAGACAAAAAAGCTATATGTTATATCAAAACAGCCTGGTTCCGCCAGGAGATGGAGGCATAGCGCTTGGACAATTGTATCTGTCGCAGTGCCGGATTAACGAGTAAAGCTT
>NZ_JAILQF010000195.1 GCF_024699075.1 Butyrivibrio sp. | reverse complement strand
CTGATCTGACCATGGCTTTGAAGCTTCAAGAGCGCCCATGAACATCTCATAGAGTCTGAGTGTATCTGCACCGAACTTCTCTACGATATCACTTGGGTTAACTACGAATTCAGGGAATCTCTTACCCATCTTGATACCGTTGGATCCAAGGATCATACCCTGGTGTACGAGCTTCTTGAAAGGCTCGCTTACTGGAGAAAGGCCCTTCTTGTAGAGGTACTTGTTCCAGATTCTTGAATACATAAGGTGTCCTACAGCATGCTCAGGTCCGCCTACATAAAGGTCTACAGGCATCCAGTGCTTAAGAAGTTCCTGGTTTGCAAACTCGTCCTTGTTATCAGGATCGATATATCTGAAATAGTACCAGGAAGATCCTGCAGACCCTGGCATTGTTGAGGTCTCTCTTGTTCCTTTTACGCCGTTATGATCATAATTCTTCCAGTCTGTCGCATTATCAAGAGGTGCTTTACCATTTTTGCCCTTATAATCTTCAAGTACAGGAAGCTCAAGAGGAAGTTCATCATCATCAAGTACGTGGATTGAGCCGTCCTCAAGATATACGATAGGCATTGGCTCACCCCAGTAGCGCTGACGAGCGAAGATCCATTCACGGAATCTGTAATTAACTGTCTTTCTGGCAACGCCCATTTTTACAAGCTTGTCTGTGATAGCTTCCTTGGCTTCTTCTACTGTAAGGCCGTTGAACTCTTCTGAATTCATGAGCTTGCAGCCCTTGCCAAGGTAGTCGCCCTTTTCAAAAGCGTGCTCTGATACATCGCCGCCGTCGATAACCTGGATCCTTGGTATGTTGTGAACCTCAGAATACTCAAAGTCTCTCTGGTCATGACTTGGTACTGCCATTACAGCACCTGTTCCGTATCCGCCAAGTACGAAGTCACCGATGAATACAGGGACTTCTTTGCCATTAACAGGGTTTATTGCATGGATGCCTTTAAGCTCGCAACCTGACTTAGTCTTGTTGAGCTCAGTTCTATCCATTTCAGTCTTTTTAAGAGTCTCTGCTATATAAGCTTCAACTTCTTCTTTGTTCTCAATTCTAGGCATGAGCTCCTTAACTGTCTCTCCGTCGGGAGCAAGTACCATGAACGTAATACCGTAGATTGTCTCGATACATGTAGTATAGATTGAGAAGTTTCCGCCGCCTACGATCTTGAAATCAACTTCAACACCTTCAGATCTGCCGATCCAGTTCTTCTGGATCTCCTTGGTAGACTGTGGCCAGTCGATCTCATCAAGACCAGAAAGGAGTTCTTCTGCAAATGCCTGCTGGTCGATAACCCACTGCTTCATGTTCTTACGAACTACAGGGTATCCGCCACGCTCTGACTTACCATCTATAACTTCGTCATTAGAAAGAACTGTTCCGAGCTCTTCACACCAGTTAACAGGCATATCTACGTATTTAGCATAGCCGTCAAGGTAGAGCTGCTTGAAGATCCACTGTGTCCAGTGATAGAAAGAAGGATCAGATGTCTTGACCATCTTAGACCAGTCATAGTCGAATCCCAGCTCTTTGAGCTGACCGGTGAAGGTCTCGATATTTTTCTCAGTAAATCCGTTTGGATGATTACCTGTTGATACAGCATACTGCTCAGCCGGAAGTCCGAAGGAATCGTATCCCATTGGGTGAAGGACGTTGTAGCCCTGCATTCTCTTCATACGAGACATGATATCTGTTGCTGTATATCCTTCAGGATGTCCTGCGTGAAGACCTACTCCTGACGGATACGGGAACATATCAAGTACGTAGTATTTAGGCTTAGAGAAGTCCCATACATCTGTTTTGAAAGTTTCATGTTCTTCCCAATATTTTTGCCACTTGGGCTCAATGGCTTTTGGATTGTATTCCATTTCGATCTCCATTCCGGCAAAGGCGCTATTACTGCTAACAACAAAAAGCTCCCAGCACTTAATTAATCTAATAAAAAGCCTCGGAAGATGATGCGATTTCCAAGGCATTAAAAACTGTCGTAATTGTAGCAAATTAAAGCTTTACTGTCAAAAAAAGCTATAGACATTATCAGCAACAGCCATTGTAGAATCTCTATGAGATACGATTATGACTGTCTTGTCTTTAGAGGCTTCCTTTAGAGATTTAAGGATTATGCCTTCATTTAGGCTGTCGAGGTTACTTGTCGGTTCATCAAGAAGGATTATGTCGGTATCATGAAGGAAGGCTCTTGCTATACCTATTCTCTGCCTTTCGCCGCCTGATATGGTATCACCAAGTTCCCCAATTTTAGTATCATACTTGTCAGGAAGACTCATTACAAAATCGTGGAGTGAAGCTTTCTTCGCAGCTTCCTTGATCTCTTCAATAGTTGCTGATGGCTTTGCAACCTTTATATTTGCAGCTATTGTATCATGAAAGATATAGGTATCCTGTGTTACGTAGCTTTCAAGATCTCTAAGACTTTTTGTTCTGACATCCTTTATATCATTGGATCTGTCCTTTAATTCAGCACTTGGAAGAAGTGAATTTATGCGCTCTTTTAAAGTCATACGTTTTTGCTTTTCGACTTTTTCTGCTTCTAAAGCAGCTTTCTTTCTTGCTTCTTCTTTTTGCTTTGCAAGTGCTTTTGATTTTTCTATAAAGGCTTCTTCATGCTCCTTTTGTACTCTTATCTTCTCTTCCTTAGCAGCCTGCATTGCTTTGAGCATTTCTATGGCTGACATAGGCTTTGGCGCTTCATTGACGCTTTCATCTTCGCTATTAGTTGAAGCTTCTTTATTAATTTCATTACCGTTTTTAGTATCAGTCCCTTTAGGATTATCTTTTGTATCAGTACTATTACCTTTTGTATTAATACTATTCTTATTATCTTTTGTAATAGTATTAGCCTGATCATCTTTTGAACCAGAAGCTTTTTGCTTATCTTCCTGTGATAATTCACCCTCTTTTATAGCATCAGGATCTGTTTCATTTGCTATTATTCTTACGCTTCCCTTATCAGTATCCCAGAATCTCATAAGGAGCTTTAAGAGGGTTGATTTGCCGCAGCCTGAAGGACCGTGGATTCCAATTATCTGGCCTTTAGGGAAACCTATTGTAAGGTCATTTAATACAGGCTCGTTACTATATGCAAATGAAAGATTTTCTGTATAAATATTTTCAGTTTTAGGATAGATTTTTTTACCGTTTGTATTTTCTTTTACAACAGGAACTTCTTCGATCAGGTTTATGACCCTGTTTGCGCTAGCAAATGTCTGCATAAGATTATTGGAGAGGTTGGACAGTGCTATAACAGGACCAAAAGAGCTCATAATAGCTACTACAGCTACTATGCAGGTGCTTATATTCTCAAAATCATAAGAACCTGAGAATATAACAGCAAGGAGCATGATCCAGGTAGCTATCTGGATAGTCATTCCGGTTATTGCACTTTGATCTCCCTGATACTGAGCAAGAACCTTTTGGATAGCTCCAAGAGATGTGGATTTGTTCTTGATCTCTTTTTGCCTTAAATCTCCATTGCCATACTGAATTGTCTCATCAAGTCCTCTAAGGCTTTCAAGGACATATGAATTAAGTTCTCCAAAACGGTCTCTGTAATTTATTCCTGTATCAGCGCCGCGTTTTGAGTTGATGACAGGGATTACCACGCCAACTGCTATATAAGATATAAGTGCTATGATACCGGCTACAGGATACAGGCTCCATTCAAAGACTACCATTATGATAGTCATGACTATTGCTATCGCTACAGGTGATATTGTATGGGCATAGAATACCTCAAGAAGCTCTATATCAGATGTAAGGATAGTAATAATATTTCCTTTATCGCGCCCTTCAAGCTTGGCTGGAGATAATTTTCGCAGCGCTTCAAATACCTTGTGCCTTATGATCGCAAGGAGCTTAAATGCTATGAAATGGTTACAGTACTGCTCTGCATAGTGCAGTATTCCTCTTAAAACTGCCATTATTATTAGGGACCATGCTGCAGCTTTAGTTAAGGCTATTACCGGGGATCCTTCTGCAACCGGTGTTAAAGCTTTTAGTAACATTGCTGCTCTTACTGTAAGGAATATAGCGCATACAAAGCCGAGAACTCCGAGTACTATTGCAAGGATCATTATTGGAAGGAGCGGTTTTATAAGTACTATAAGCTTTGATATGATGACGAATACACTTTGCTTTTTAGGTGAAAATTTATTTTCTGTTATAGCTGAGTCTTTTATATTTTTTATAGCTGTATTATTTGATGCCGTATCAGCTATCGCTTTTTCTTCACAATCTGCCTTTTTATGAACCGGCATCTCTTCTGTCTTGCACTTGCCGCCATTATAATTTTCGAGCTTTTGCTGTGCATTATAAAGAAGTGAATAGCTTCCAAAATGGTTCATCAGTTCTTTATGAGTACCACTTTCTGCTATTAATCCGTCTTTGAGCATGTATATCTTGTCAGCATCTTTGGCATTGGCAAGTCTGTGAGTGATCATGATGACGGTATGCTCTTTGGCAATCTCTTTGATGGTTGCCATGATTATCTCTTCGGACTCTGCATCAATGTTGGAGGTTGCTTCATCAAATATATAGATTTCTGTGTTATGAAGAAGCCCTCTTGCTATGGCAAGTCTTTGCTTCTGACCACCGGAAAGATTTGATGCATTTTCTAAAAGCTTATAATCAAGAACATTTGATTCGCCTGAATCTAAAGTTGTAAGGTTGACCTTTTTAAGCGCTTCTATCATCTGATTGTCAGTAATATCAGCACCAGCTATGGCAAGATTCTCTCTTACTGAGCCTTTAAATAGAACTGCTCCGGAGGATACCAGGGTTATATTTTTATAAAGTTCTGCCTCTTTTATTGATGAGATCTCGGTATCTGCGATCTTGATAGAACCGGTATAGTTTTTCTGTCTTCCCATAATAAGAGAAGCTATGGTACTCTTGCCGCTTCCGGATACGCCTGTTATTGCTACAAAACTGCCTTTTGGAATATCCATTGTAATACCTTTAAGGACAGCCTTATTATCTTTTTGCAGATTGACAAGACCTATGTCATCTGGATTATCTGAAGGTGCAAGTGCTGTGTCTGTGTTTTTTTCTTCTTTACCTTTTTCATCTTTATTATAGGCAAAAAATACATTGTCGAACTTAAGCAAATTTGCATCCTTAGGATACTCTTCTGTTCCTTCCTGGGGTTCTTCAAGATCAAGTAAATTAAATATCTTATCACTTGCTGCCATTCCATTCATCGCAATATGGAAGTATGAACCAAGGCGCCTCATTGGAAGGAAGAATTCTGCAGCAAGGAGGATTATAATAAGTGCTCCCGAGAGCGTAATATTGTCTTTGGAATATTCTGATAAAGCTACGATAAGTCCTACTGCTGCTCCTCCGTAGGCCATGATATCCATGACACTTGTTGAGTTAAGCTGCATGGTAAGAACCTTCATTGTCACATTTCTGAAGTGCTCTGATTCTGTATCCATCTTGTTTGCAGCAATACTGTCACTTTGGTATATCTTAAGTGTTGTAAGTCCCTGAATGTTATCAAGGAAGCTGTCTCCAAGATTTGCATACATGCTCCAGTATCTGGATAATAATTTTTTGGCAATCTTCTGGACTACTACAATTGATATAGGTATAAGGGGTACGAATATAAGAAGGATTATTGCTGCCTTAAAACTTATAAAGGAGATAACTACAAATAATATAAGCGGGGCTATCATGGCATAGAAAAGCTGTGACAGGTATAGTCCGAAATAGGTTTCAAGCTGTTCTACGCCCTCTGTGATAAGCTGGGTAACTTCAGCTGTGGATACCTTTTCTTTATATGAAGATCCAAGATTTAAAAGCTTATTATAAATCTTTTCCCTTAAGATTCTTTTGACATCAGCACTTGCGGCAAAAGAGGTTTCTGATTCCTTCTTGTCGAAGACAAATCTAAGGACTATACATATAATAGCAGGAATTATATATTTGATATATGCCTTTGCGCTTATCTCAACTTCGCTTCCTGATAGTATCAGAGAGCTTGAGGTTACTACATCTGACAAGATGTCCGCTATGCATATTACTATTACTATCTGAGATATTAAAGATAAGAGTTTATAGAGTACTTGCTGCTTTATATATTTTACAGAATCTGAAAGAAGCTCAATCAGCCTTTTTTTGATCATTATATGCCCCCACACCCTGGAATTTTTATGTGAACTACCCATCACCTAAAGGTAATGGATTTTCTGGCTATCTAATTATAAAAGACCACATTTTATCACCTACTAAAACTGCGCATATATAAATTCGTAACTTTCCTTGCAATTTGGTTATCTTAGGCAGTTAATAAATGTTTTTCTTGTCTTAAAAATCCTTTATTAACTGCCCAAGATATCAAATTTGCAAGGATCTTAGCTTATTTATAAAGTGCGAAGTCTGAGATAACCTATATCTTATATAATAGCGGTATTTTCTTGTGTTCGCAATTATAATAACTAATAGTCCAAATGACATGTAAGCATATATTAGTCAGGCATGCTGTAATATACACAGTAAATACGCATGTAACTTCTTATATGATTTTATACAAACTAAATACGCCTGTATCTTCAGATACAGGCGCATTTAACAGGATATTTGTACAGCTGCTACTCAGAGCAGTGGAAGGAAACATATTGATTATGTTCTTGTAGTCTCTTTCGAGACATACCGATGGCTTTAATCAGTGTAAGCTGACATCTTTCAATTTGAATTCTTTATAGTCTCTTTATCGCATCCATTGCGAGCATAGAACGTTCACATTCTTCTGCTGATAATGTCAGCTGCCAGCAGTAAGGGCTGTTTTTCATGCACTTGGCTGCATAAGATAAGCCGTTAGTTCTTTTATCAAGGAAGGGTTTATCAATCTGGTTAGGGTCGCCAAGAAGGATTATCTTAGTATCCTTACCTGCTCTTGTGATGATGCCCTTAGCCTGATTAGGTGTCATGTTCTGTGCTTCATCAATTATGAGGTATGTTTTTGCAATTGAACGGCCTCTGATGAAGTTCAAAGCTTCTGTCTGGATTATGCCTCTGTCGAAGATCTCAGCTATCTTGTCAGAGAGCTGCTCTTCATCGCCGTAGCGCTGTTCTTCATCTGAATCAAGGATCTGTTCCAGGTTATCGATTATAGGCCTCATCAGTGGTGCGATCTTCTCCTGCTCATCTCCCGGAAGGAAGCCTATATCATCGTCAAACTGTGCATTAGGACGACATACGATTATCCTTCTGTATTCACCTGTTACGTTATTGAAGACTTTTTCAAGTCCTACTGCAAGTGAATAGAAAGTCTTGGCTGTTCCTGCCATACCTTTGATGATCACAAGAGGTGCTTCCTGAGCACTTGCCATCAGGGCTTCCTGCATGAAGTACTGTCCGACATTTCTTGGAGTTACGCCGTAAGGCTTACACTTTTTGTATTTAAGTGGTACTACCTTGCCGTTATGTATTCGTCCAAGAAGTGACTTTCTGTCTGACTGGTCAGGCTTTAATATTACAAATTCATTTTCGTGGAAAGTAAGTTCGATCTTTTGTCCCTGTCCGTCTGTATCATACAGACATTCAACAGGTATCCCGTCTTTTTTGAAATTATCGATTTCATCTTCAGGAACGAATACCTCATTTCGTCCTGTGTAGAGCTCGTCTTCATCAGATATCTGCTCAGTTGTAAAGTCTTCGGCTTTTATTCCGATTATGTGAGCTTTTATTCTAAGAAGAAGGTCCTTGGTTACAAGTATTATCTGTTCGCCTTTTTTCTTTTCATCAATAAGGCCTTTACAAACCTGAAGAATTCTGTTGTCTGCCTTGTCATCCGGAAGATCCTCCGGAAGCTCTACATTCACACAGTTCTTCTCAACGCGGACGCTTCCGCCGCCTTTTAGATCAACCCCTTTCAGAAGATCTCCGCTCATCCTGAGATTTTCAAGATAGCGTACTGCAGCTCTTGCATTAGCTCCTTTCTCACCATCTGCATTCTTTAATCTGTCAAGCTCTTCGAGTACGACTAGTGGAAGTACAAGATTATTGTCTTCGAAACACTCAAGCGCGTACGGAGCCTGAATCAGAACGTTAGTGTCAATTACATAAGTCTTCTTCATACGTGCAGATTCCTCCAATCTCCCTATTTAAGAAGAAAATGCGCTCCCCAAAAAGCGCAAAGGACATGACACAGGAGAACCCTGCATCATGTCCTTGTTTGAAGTTGCATTCTATTATATAGACTTGCAAATATTTTCTTCTTCACCATATTTAAATTATAAACAATACTTTTATACATGACAAGCTGTTAACTTGTACCAAAATATTTATTATATACAATATATTGTGGTTATAAAGTCAGTATTTACAATGAAATATGGTTGTCTATTTTTTTGTAAAGTGAAAATTTTAGTTTATTATACGTTCCAAATTACACCATAAGTTCGGAATATTCCAAAAAACACCATATCTTTCTAAGATCTATATTTTTGATATATGCCCTAGGAGGCTCCAGGAGCGCTTTTCAGGGCTTTGTGTTAAAAAATGAAATTTTTCAGTTTTGTATATTTAAGAATCAAGCGAGATTGATGTCTCATATTTATTTGCCATCTCGTAGTAATAATTGCTGTCTGCTATCTTCTTTACCTCTTTGGTGTCTGCCCCGTAATAATATATGGCACCATCCTTGGTATAGATAACCCCATTACCTGTAACAGCGGTTGTTTCTATCATTGTCTCGACTCTTTTTAACTTCTTGTTTTCATCAACAACATAAAGGTCATAGATATTAGAATTAACGTCGTAATCAAGGAACTTTACTATAAAGTGATAGGAGTTGTCATTAATTATTGGTGTTGCTTTTAAAGTAAAAAAGGTGTCTATTGGAACGTCATATATCATAAGACTCGGATCATCATCAGCAGATATGTAGAGATTCATTGCCTTGCTTCCTGCTACGTAGAACTGATATTTATAACTGAATATGCCGGATAAAGTAGCATTATAGGCTATCATTTTGATATTGCTTATCTCTTTGCCATATTCTATATCGCAGGAGTATACACAGCTTATATTATTATCATCATAAGCTTCTACATATAGCTTATTTTCTCTTAAAGCCATTGATATATGATTTACTTCATTAAAAGGTGATTCATATACTTCTGAAGATCCTGTGGTGTAGTACTGGGTAAAATCCTGCTTTTGGTCCTGGCTTTCATACAGATCATAAAAGGTCACATATTCCGAATATTTAGTGCTGTATTGAACTTCTCCTAGATCTGTTATCTCACCGTTATCATAGGTATATATTTCTTCTGTATAATCTTCGGGATGCGCGCCATTTTTTTCATAGGTTATGTGAGTTATGTCATCTGTAAGTGTAGTGTCAATGATATCGGTTACATCGTCATCGATCTTAGTCGTTTTTATTTCTTCACTTGTGATAGTTGAGATATAAAGTTCTCCGCTTTCTTCGCTATCATTTGTTTCCTTGATATAAACAAGATTCTTATTGTCTCCGTATGGAAATCTTACAGATTCATTTATAAGTCTGAGCTTCTTGGTACTTGTATCGTATTGGTATATATCATATTGTGTTCCAAAATAAAATCCGGTGGTAATGGAACTTGAGCTGTTACCTCTCATGGTCATGATAATATGTGTGTTCTCATAATTGAAGACACTGTTAATTGAGGTAAGTCCTTCAGTGCTTATGATATAATCATTGCCATTATCTGAATACATATAGATTTCGCTGTCTATTGTTTCATAAAGGACTGCATTATCCGATCCAGATGATGCATAAAAGCCGCAAACATCATCTGCTATAAGTTTTGATCTTGTGGCATTATCTTCTTCATTATCTGTTATATCTTTTGTATATATGCTGTAGAGAGAGGCGCAGATTTCAGCCTTTTTCTCTTTCATATCTTTTATATAATAGATAATATCTGAATCTGGATTAAAGGTTGAGAGATAGACAAAATCACATTTATCCACCAATTCTTCGTCTTCTGTAGTTAAAGCATAAGGCTCTATATCATCTGTAACATCTGTATCCACATAGATTATGCCATCTGAACAGTAAGTGATCCCATTTGCATATTCTATTGAATCATCATAAGAATCACTGGTTAATGCCTTATAGAAGCCAATTCCAAGTATTACTACAAGCGTTATAAGCACAAGGACTGCTGCAAGGAGTATCTTTTTGACCCGCTTGTTAGGATCCTCTGATTTTGCTCCGGCATTATTATTGGCGCCATAATAAGAGGCTCTTGTATTACTATTTGATATCTGCAAATTTTTATACTGGTGATTTTTGGGATATTCATATCCCGGTACCATATATTTATTATCAGATATTCTTGGTACAGGCTGTCCGCAGTAGGGACAGAATTTGATATTATCAGGTATTTCTTTTTGACAATTATTACACTTCATCTTGGTAGTATCCTTTAGTATTACGCATACGTCTACGCACCTGATGATACCTTGGGTGTATATTATCTGCAAAATACTTTGTATGCGTGCAGCACTTGATTGAATTTCTCCTTGGATGCTTTGATCTTGTATTCGTCATCACCGGTATTTAATAATATCTCATAATTTGAACAGTTATATCCGGCGATCATGCTTTTGTTGATCAGCACATCTCTGTTGCATCTGAATAAAATTGTACTATAAGTCTTTTCAATTTCGGCGATACTCAATTTACAAGGGTATTCGCCTCGTATGGTCCTTATCTTCTGCAAAGCCTGTCCTGATGATGTATCGCTCTCTACACTTATTATCTCTTCTCCTTTGATAAAAAATATATCGTTTTCATCATTCCTGCCTTGTATGCTCTTCTTCTTTTCCTGGATATGGTCAGGCTGATAATTGTCCAGATACTCTCTTATATTATTAAGAGCCTCTTCCAGATCATTCATCTTTTCCTCTTCTGATATAACTTCTTTTTCTATCGTTATATATTCTTCCGGAATAAGTCCCGGTTTAAAAAATAAGTTATGATCAATTTTGGAATATGTACATAATAGGATTGGAAGGTTTATATATTCCTTTTTAATTCTGCTGTAAATCTCAAGTTCACTTTCATCATGCATATAAAAACAGCAAAAATCAACCCTGTTATCAATAGACTCAAGGTTTCGACTAATGCTTGTATAATTATCGCACATTATAAGCTCATATTTGGAATTATACCTAAATTTTATATATGGTAAAACATTATTTTTGATAAAACCAGTCATGTCCTTTTCAGGATCATAGACAATTACTTTATTGACCCCCATTTTATTTTTCCCCTAAATACTAATAACCCACTTACAATGCCTGCAATATTCCTTTATAGAGAGATTGCCTGCACTTAATAATTCATGATGTGATCAAGAATTTTATTTTACTGCCTTATAATTTGCGAAAAAATTTAGAAAAAAACCAGATGATAGAATTGAAAATTATGACAGATAAAACTATTGAATAATATAAATGTTCGGGAGGGGATTCGAACCCCCGACCTTCCGCTTAGGAGGCGGACGCTCTATCCAGCTGAGCTACCCAAACGAAGGAGTGCCTTATAATAATAAAAGGCACTGTTACAATTTACCATAATAAACGAAATATTTCAATCTATTATTTTATTTCAGGAAAATTTATGTGTCCCTGAAGCCAGATGTTACCTTTGAATCTTCTTCCTACCGCTGGCTCGCCGAGGAGATCCTTGCGGTTTATGGCAACGTCATATTCGATATCAGAACAGATTATACTTAAAATATATACCGGTTCTTTGGTATAGGTATTGATGGTAAGCTTATAATCTGTTATTTCACCCATTATTGCATACTGGTCGCATTCAACTCCGTATGGCATGAAATAATTATCTACAAGAGTGTACACATCTTCTTTTAATATCTTATCTGAGATGGTTGTGTAGATATTCATATCATCCAGGGTCAGAGATTCAATCGCGTTTTCATCTCCGTTTCTTGCATGACTTACTAGTCTTGTTCTTGTCTGACGTTTCTTCTTAAGAAGCCTTTTCTGGTTGGGAGTCTTGGCTATTGGCAGCATTATACTTCCCTTTGTAGATAAGGCTGATAATGTAACAGAAGTTCCTGTTGTCTTCTTCTGTCCTTTATCTGTGACCTTTAAATATTCCATCATATTCTGAAGATAGAAGATCATAGTGATCCCTAATCTTGGATCATCACAAACGCCGGCGAATGAATCTGTAGCTGCATGCTGTTCTACAGTTATGTCTTCAGAAGATGAGATGCCTTCACCTTTTATATAAGGATAATAGTATTCGTATATAAAGTGATTCTCAGCCTTAAATTGGCCATAGACTACCACTCCCAGTCCAGGCGCAAATTCTTTGGTGAACTGTGCGAATATCTCGTCATCTTCATTTTTAATGTAATTTCGCTCGTCTGCATTCTGGACACAATATTCCAACAGCTTTTCGAGCGCACCACGGCCCTGCAATCCTGCAAGGCCGACAGCTCTCATAAATTTATGCATTATTTCTCCGGAATAAGTACTTCTTTTCCGCCCATGTAAGGTCTTAATGCTTCAGGGATCTTAACTGATCCATCTGCCTGAAGATTGTTCTCAAGGAATGCGATGAGCATTCTAGGCGGAGCTACTACTGTGTTATTAAGTGTATGAGCAAAATAGTTGCCATCTTTGCTCTTGATTCTGATCTTAAGACGTCTTGCCTGTGCATCTCCGAGATTAGAGCAGCTTCCAACTTCAAAGTATTTCTTCTGTCTGGGTGACCATGCTTCAACATCGCATGATTTGCACTTAAGATCAGCAAGATCTCCAGAGCAGCATTCAAGTGTACGAACAGGAATATCCATTGAACGGAAAAGGTCAACTGTATTTTGCCAAAGCTTATCATACCACATCTTTGAATCTTCGGGCTTACAAACTACGATCATTTCCTGCTTTTCAAACTGGTGAATTCTGTATACACCTCTCTCCTCGATACCGTGAGCTCCTTTTTCTTTTCTGAAGCAAGGTGAATAGCTTGTAAGTGTCTGGGGAAGTTCTTCTTCCATGATCTGCTGTTCCTTGAACTTACCGATCATTGAGTGCTCACTTGTTCCGATAAGGTAGAGATCTTCACCTTCAATCTTGTACATCATTGCTTCCATCTCAGGGAAACTCATTACACCTTCAACAACATTACCATGAATCATGTATGGTGGGATACACTATGTAAATCCTCTGTCAATCATGAAGTCTCTTGCATATGCAAGTACTGCTGAGTGAAGTCT
>NZ_JAILQF010000139.1 GCF_024699075.1 Butyrivibrio sp. | reverse complement strand
TTCTTGAATGTAAATTACAGAAACGCGCATTTACTGCGTGTTTCGTGATTCGATGAATCGGTTGGCAATAGAGCCTTCGACGAAGTCGAACTCAATTGGCTCTATTGCTGCATTTTTGAATCTATGATTCAAAAATGTATGATAAGTAAAAACTTACGTTATACAGATTATATTAGTAAATATAAATATTGTATAATTAGCTTATGTTTATCTTTTTTTGGAGGTATTTATGGTAGAAGACAACATTAAACGTGAACTTGGATATAAGACTGTAGAAGATTCCAAGGTTGAACGATATAAGGTTATGATGCACGAAGATATCAATGGATATGGCCGCCTTTTTGGTGGTAACCTTATGCTCATGATCGATGAAGCAGCAGGTATTGTTGCTACAAGACATTGCGCACATACAGTTACAACAGCTGCTGTTGATAATCTTCAGTTTAAAAAGCCAGCTTTTCTTATGGATATTGTAGTTATAGAAGCTTATCTTACTTATGTAGGCAGGACTTCAATGGAAGTGAGAGTTGACACTTATGTTGAAGATAGAAAGACAGGTCTTCGTCATGTAATAAACAGAGCATATCTTACAGAAGTATGCCTTGATGATAATGAAAAGCCTATTACTATTCCTTACGGTCTTAAGATCGAGACAGAGTGCCAGAAAGCAGAATGGGAAGGTGCTCTTAAGAGAATTGATATGCGTAAAAAGCGCAGAGCAGAAGGCTTCTAAAAACTATTATCACCATATGAGCAGTATTGAAAATTGATATATGGTGTGTTATTATTTTAACAAATGCTTGAATAAAAGGGCGCTATAGGATTCTATAGTCGCTCATAAATCACGGATATGTGAAAGGAGAAGTTACAAAATGAGTAAGAGTTTTGATGATATCCTTGCAAAACTTAAAACAACAGGCAAAAAGAAGCTTGCAGTTGCATATGCACAGGATGAGCATGTATTGGAGGCTGTAGAGCTTGCACACAAGAAAGGCATTGTTGATGCTGTTCTTGTAGGTGATGCAGATAAGATCGCTGAGATCGCAAAAACTCTCAATATGAATCTTGATGAGTATGAAGTAATTGACGTTAAAGATATGCAGGAAGCTGCTACATGTGCAGTTAAGCTTGTACATGATGGCAAAGCTGATATCTACATGAAGGGTTCTCTTGATTCCAAGACTTTCCTTAAGAGTGTTCTTAACAAAGAAGTTGGTCTTCGTACAGGCCAGACACTTTCTCACGTTTGCGTTTTCGAAATTCCGGGTATCGACAGACTTCTGTTCCTTACAGACGTTGCATTCCTTCCTTATCCAACACTTGAAGATAAAAAGCAGATCATAGAATATACAGTTAATGTTGCAAGAGCTTGCGGCGTAGATATGCCTAAGGTAGCTCCTCTTGCTGCTGTAGAAGTTGTAAATCCTAAGATGCCGGTTACTGTAGAAGCTGATGAGCTTACTAAGGCTTGCGAAGCAGGAGAGATCAAGAACTGCATAGTTGATGGACCTCTTTCCATGGATCTTGCTATCGATCCTGAAGCTGCTAAGTTCAAACCAGGTGCTGAGAGCCGTAAGATCGTTGGTGATGCTGATATCCTTCTTTTCCCTGATATTCACGCTGGTAACCTTACATACAAGACAATCGTTCGTCTTGCTAAAGTTAAGAATGGTAACATTCTTCTTGGAACTAAGGCTCCTGTTATTCTTACATCACGTTCTGATAGTGTAGATGTTAAGCTCAACTCTATCGCACTTGCAGCTGTAGTTGCAGAAGATCAGAAGAACGGTACTTTCTAATCAATAAAAAAAGATTTTTTCTGTGAAATATAAGATCGGTGTTTTCTAAGCGATAATAGAAATGTACTTCCGGAAATATAAAATCTTGTAACTATAAATTAAAAATCAAGAATACAGTTAGTTTACGAGGTGCTCGTATGTTTAACTATTTTCTGATTTTTTCGTAAAAAAGGAGATAACATTATGGCAATCAAAAGCCTTATTATCAATCCAGGCTCAACATCAACCAAGATCGGTATCTTTGAGGATGAAGAACTTAAAATGGACGAGACTCTTCGCCACTCTACAGAAGAGATTTCCAAATATGACTCTATCATTGATCAGAAGGACTTCCGTAAGAACATCATCCTTGATTTTCTTAAGGAAAAAAATATTGATGTTAAGACTTTCGATGTAATCGTTGGTCGTGGCGGACTCTTAAAGCCTATCGAAGGCGGTACATATGAAGTTACTGACGCTGTTATCAAGGATCTTGAGATCGGTGTTCAGGGACAGCATGCATCTAACCTTGGTGGTATCCTTGCTCGTGAGATCGCAGATCAGATCGGTGTTAAGGCTTATATCGTTGATCCTGTTGTTGTAGATGAGCTCAGCGATGTTGCTCGTGTATCAGGTATGCCTGATGTACCGAGAAAGTCTATTTTCCACCCTCTTAACCAGAAGGCTGTTGCAAGACGTTATGCTAAGTCTGTTGGCAAAAAATATGAAGATCTTCGTCTTGTTGTAGCACACCTTGGTGGTGGTGTTTCTGTAGGCGCTCATGACCATGGCCGTATTGTTGATGTATATTCAGCATTTGAAGGTGATGGTGCTATGTCTCCTGAAAGAAGTGGCGGACTTCCATCCGGAGCTCTTATCAGACTTTGCTACTCAGGAAAGTTCTCTGAAAAAGAGATGCTCAAGAAGGCTACAGGCGCAGGCGGATTCAATGCTTATCTTGGAACTAACGATGCAAGAGAAGTAATGAAGAGAATCGATGCCGGCGATGAGAAGGCAAGACTTGTAATGGATGCTTTCATCTTCCAGGTATGTAAGGACATTGGTGCTCAGGCAACAGTTCTTAAGGGCAAAGTTGACCAGATCATCATAACAGGTGGTATCGCTTATAACGACAGAATCACATCAGCTATGAAAGAGAGAATAAACTTCATCGCTCCTGTAACTGTATATCCTGGTGAAGACGAGCTTCTTGCACTTGCTCAGGGCGCTATCCGTGTAATGAATGGCGAAGAGAAGGCTAAGGTTTATTGATAAGCTTCTCTGATAAAATATAGAATCATAAGGCTTCCTGTTACAAGCTATATCTGTATATATTACAGAGAGTAGCTTAGTAGCAGGAAGTTTTTTTTCATAAAATCCTTTATTAACTGCCTAGGTATTAAATTATTTACATGGTGTTAATTGAATAGACGTAATATTTTTGATATAATGCTAAACGGACTGCGACTATTTTTAAATAAATAGGTGCAGATTGGTTAATTAACACCAGATATTTTGGGGAAAGTTGGAAAGTTATGAGTTTACTCGATAAGATTATAGGTACACATTCAGAGAGGGAACTGAAGAGAATCGCTCCTATCGTTGATAAGATCGAATCACTTCGTCCTGCAATGCAGGCTCTTACAGATGAAGAGCTTCGTGCAAAAACAGATGAATTCAAAAAACGTCTTGCTGATGGCGAGACTTCAGACGATATAATGCCTGAGGCATATGCTGTTGTAAGAGAAGCAGGTAAGCGTGTACTTGGTATGGAACATTTCCGTGTACAGCTCATTGGTGGTATTATCCTTCACCAGGGTCGTATAGCAGAGATGAGAACAGGTGAAGGTAAGACACTTGTTGCTACACTTCCTTCATACCTGGATGCTCTTGAAGGTAAGGGCTGCCACGTTGTTACTGTTAACGACTATCTTGCTAAGCGTGATGCTGAGTGGATGGGCAAGATTCACGAGTTCCTTGGACTTACAGTTGGTATCGTTTTAAACGGTATGAATTCTGATGAGCGTCGTGATGCTTATAATTGCGATATTACATATGTTACCAATAATGAACTTGGTTTCGATTATCTTCGTGATAACATGGCCATTTATAAAGAGCAGTGCGTTTTAAGAGGCCTTAACTTTGCCATCATCGATGAGATTGACTCAATCCTTATTGATGAAGCAAGAACTCCTCTTATCATTTCCGGTCAGAGCGATAAGTCAACTAAGCTTTACGAGGCTTGCGACATGCTTGCTAAGCAGATGCAGCGTGGTGAAGACGTTGGTGATTTTTCCAAGATGGATGCTCTTATGGGTCTTGAACAGGAAGAGACTGGTGACTTTATAGTTAATGAGAAGGATAAGCTCGTTAACCTTACAGCACAGGGTGTATCCAA
The DNA here is from genome assembly GCF_024699075.1 of Butyrivibrio sp. Next base: position 6,019 of record NZ_JAILQF010000139.1, on the reverse strand, counting down.
GGTTGAGCGTTATTTCCACATTTCAAACCTTGCAGATCCTGAAAACCTTGAGATCCAGCACAATATAATCCTTGCTCTTCGCGCCAATAACCTTATGGCAAGAGACCATGACTATATTGTACGTGATGATGAAGTTCTTATCGTTGATGAATTCACAGGTCGTGTAATGCCTGGTCGTCGTTATTCAGATGGTCTTCATCAGGCAATTGAAGCCAAGGAACATGTTAAGGTTAAGCGTGAGTCCAAGACTCTTGCAACTATCACATTCCAGAACTTCTTCAATAAGTTTAATAAGAAGTGTGGTATGACAGGTACTGCTCTTACAGAGGAGCAGGAGTTCCGTGATATCTATGCACTCGACGTTGTAGAGATTCCTACAAACGAGCCTGTTGTCCGTAAGGATCTTCAGGATGCTGTATATAAGACCAAGAAGGAAAAATATGAAGCAGTTGTAGAAGCTGTTAAGAAAGCTCATGAGAAAGGACAGCCTGTTCTTGTAGGTACTATCACTATCGAGACTTCAGAGCTTCTTTCCAAGATGCTTAATAAAGCAGGCATCTCTCACAACGTACTTAATGCTAAGTTCCATGAGCAGGAAGCTGAGATCGTAGCTGAAGCTGGTAAGCACGGCGCTGTTACAATCGCAACTAACATGGCTGGTCGTGGTACTGATATTAAGCTTGATGAAGAGGCAAGAGCTGCTGGCGGTCTTAAGATCGTAGGTACAGAGCGTCATGAATCAAGACGTATTGATAATCAGCTTCGTGGACGTTCAGGTCGTCAGGGAGATCCTGGTGAATCCAAGTTCTATATCTCACTTGAAGATGACCTTATGAGACTCTTTGGTTCAGAGCGTCTTATCAATATGTTCAATACACTTGGTATTCCTGAAGGACAGGAGATCGAGCACAAGGCTCTTACAAAGGCAATCGAGTCTGCCCAGAAGAGAATCGAGGAGAACAACTTCGGTATTCGTAAGAACCTCCTTGAATATGATGCTGTTAATAATGAGCAGAGAGAGATCATCTACAAAGAGCGTCGCCGCGTTCTTGACGGTGAGTCTCTTCGTGATAACATCTACAAGATGATCACAGATATAGTTGAAGAGAGCATTGATACTGTTATAGGTGATGGACAGAATATTGATGACTGGGATCTTAAGGAGCTCAATGAACTTCTTTTGCCAACAGTTCCTCTTAAGCCTGTAACAAGAGGACGTATTACAAAGAAGTCCAAAGATGGTCTTAAGCAGCAGCTCAAGGAAGAGGCAGTTGCTCTTTATGAGGAAAAAGAGACTGAGTTCCCTGAAGCAGAGACTATCCGTGAGATCGAGCGTGTAATCCTTCTTAAGGTTATCGACCGTAAGTGGATGGATCACATCGATGATATGGATCAGCTTCGTCAGGGTATTGGTCTTCAGGCTTATGGTCAGCGTGATCCTAAGGTTGAGTACAAGATGGCCGGTTATGATATGTTTAATGAGATGATGGCCGGAATCAAGGAAGATACAGTAAGACTCCTGTTCCATGTACATGTTCAGGAGAAGGTTGAACGTGAGCAGGTAGCCAAGGTTACAGGTACCAACAAGGACGAGTCTGCTAAGAAGGCTCCTGTTAAGAGAGCTGCAGTCAAGATAAGACCAAACGATCCATGCCCATGCGGTAGTGGTAAGAAATATAAGAACTGCCACGGAGCTCAAGGCGGAGTGGAGTAATCAGAGGTATAAAATGGTAGTATTAGATAACATGAAGATTGAGATTCAGAATTTGAAGCCTACACTTGATGAGGTTACAGCTTCACTGGATCTTGAGAGCAAGAAGAAAAGAATTGAAGAATTAAACCGTGAGATGGAAGAGCCAACCTTCTGGGATGATGCTGATAAAGCCAACAAGAAGACCAAAGAGCTCAAAAACATGCAGGATCTTATTGAGAAGATGGAGCATCTTAATGTTCAGTACGGCGACATCATTGACATGATCGATATGTGCAATGATGAAGGCACAGAAGATAATGATATGGCAGATGAGATAAGAGCTGACCTTGATGAGTTCGAGAAGGTTCTTGAAGAGATTAGAATTGCCAATCTTTTAAATGGTGAGTATGACAAATGTAATGCGATCCTTAAGCTTTCAGCTGGTGCCGGTGGTACAGAGGCATGCGACTGGTGCTCAATGCTTTATCGTATGTACACAAGATGGGCTGAGCGTCATGGCTTCAGCGTTGAGGTTTTAGACCTTCTTGATGGTGATGAAGCTGGTATCAAGTCAGTTACATTCCAGATCAATGGTCTTAATGCATATGGATATCTTAAGTCTGAAAGAGGTGTTCACCGTCTTGTACGTATCAGCCCTTTCAATGCGCAGGGTAAGCGTCAGACTTCTTTCGTATCCAATGATGTAATGCCTGATATTGAAGAAGATCTTGATATCGAGGTTCGTCCTGAAGAGATCAGAATTGATACATATCGTTCAAGTGGTGCAGGTGGACAGCATATCAACAAGACATCATCCGCTATTCGTATCACTCACTTTGAAACAGGTATCGTTGTTACTTGTCAGAATGAGCGTTCACAGTTCCAGAACAAGGATAAGGCTATGCAGATGCTCAAAGCTAAACTCCTTATGCTCAAGATGGAAGAGAATGAAGCCAAGCTCGCCGGTATCAGAGGCGAAGTTAAGGATAATGCTTGGGGAAGCCAGATCCGTTCTTATGTACTTCAGCCATATACAATGGTTAATGACACAAGAACAGGTGAGAAAGTTTCAAATGCTGACGGCGTTTTAGATGGAGATCTTGATCCATTTATCAATGCATATCTTAAATGGCTTGCAACTGGTGGTAAACCGGTTGGTGATGTTGAGGAAGAATAATTTTTCTGATAATACATGAACTTTATGGGGGCGGCCTTATTTGGGCCGTCCTTTTTGGCAAAAGAAATAGAAGTACCTTAAGGATAGCGTAGTTGGCGAAAGGAGTCGTATGCTTATTCAGTTTACTGTTAATAATTATAAAAGTATAAAGGATACTATAACTCTTGATCTTCAGGCGGTCTCTGGTGTCAGCGAACACAAGGACCACATTATAGATAGAGGTGATGATGAACTTCTTCCGGTAGCAGTAATTTATGGCTCAAATGGAAGCGGAAAGTCAAATCTACTTAAGGCTATTGAACTTGTAAAAGGGATAGTCCTTGGCAGGAAAGATTGTAAAGAGGCAGTTCCATTTTATTTTTCCAAAGAAAGCAGAAATAATCCCAGCAAGTTCGAGATAATTTATGCTTCAGACAGTGCTGAGTACAGATATCGTATCCATGTTAAAGACGGCAGCATAATATATGAAAGTCTTGACAGGCTTCGCAACGATAATTACAGACGTTCATCCGTATTTGAAAGAAAAGAAGATGAGTTAACTGTAAGGAAAATATTAGGATTAGACGATAGTAAGCTTGAAAAAACGAAAGAGATTACAGGAAGCGATAGCTTTCTTGGAAGCCTTATGCATCTTTTTCCGGAAAATGAGATAGTAAGTGATGCTGTCAATTTCTTTGTAAAAGGTCTTGACCTTATGCAGGATGAAAGAAATGCAGACGTACTTCTTACTGATGCCCTGTCACAGGAAGATGTGTGGGACCTGTTCAGAAATATGATCGCTGAGCTTGATCTTGATATTGTAGATCTCAAGGTCATGGGCGAGAGGATATATGTAACGCACAGGATCGGTGATTCTGAATATGAGATCATGCTTGATGACGAGTCTTCAGGAATCAGGAAGACAATATATCTTCTTCCTGTTATTGCCAACAGTCTTATTAAGGGGCAGGCTGTAATGCTTGATTCGGGTATGCTTGAGCTTCATCCATCAGTCCTTAAGCATATTCTTGGATATTATCTTAATAGAAACAGTAATCAAAGAAAGGCTCAGCTGATCCTGACTTCTTATGATATGGTGACACTTGATAAGGACTTCCTTCGCCGCGATGAGATCTGGTTTGCAGCAAGGAGTGATCGCCAAAGGACTGTGCTTTACAGCCTGGCAGATTTTGTAGTCCAGGAAGACAGGCTCAAAGACAAGAAGTATGCCAAGAGATACCTCGAGGGCGTATACGGCGCCGATCCCTTTATTCGCAACGTCATCAACTGGAATGAAGTTTTTGTGGAAAAAGAAAATGATGAAACTGACTAAATAATTTGAGACTCAAAAATACAATGATAAAATGATTAAAAGATTTGAGACTCAAAAATACAATGATAAGACTGACTAAAAGAATTGAGACTCAAAAATACAATGATAAAATGACTAAAAGAACTGAGACTCAAAATACAATGATAAAACTGACTAAAAGATTTGAGACTCAAAAATACAATGATAAAAATGACTAAAAGATTTGAGACTCTGTAAAAAATATAATTATGGAACTGACAAAAAGATTTGAGCCACAGTATATAATAATTACAAAAAAATATTGACGAATTCACGGCTCTATGATATTCTAGTACAGCGACATGAAATTTTAGGTCTTTTTTTTATGCATAAAATTTGACCTTTAAGTAAAAAAGATAGAAAGCGCGCGGAGGTAGAGAGATGCGTACAAGAATTACACTTGCTTGCACAGAGTGCAAGAACCGTAACTATGATACTACAAAGGATAAGAAGACTCACCCTGATCGTATGGAGATCAAGAAGTACTGTCCTTTCTGCAGAAGACACACAATCCACAAGGAGACAAAGTAATCCTGCGACAGAAGGGAGACCGATACAATGGGAGAATCAGATAAGACAGAAGTTAAAGCTTCTGAAAAGAAAGAGCCTAAAAAGAACACAATCAGTTCTTTCTGGGAAGGACTTAAATCTGAGTTTGCTAAGATTACTTGGCCTTCTAGAGAGACAGTTGGTAAGCAGACAGTAGCAGTAACTATTATCTGCGCGGTTATGGCTGCTCTTATTGCTGTTCTTGATTATGTTTTCGGACTTGGCTTAAATTTCATTCAGAGCCTGTAATCTGAGATGTTTGATAGTTTTCGCAGTGTGCAGGAATTTGATGAGGAGATGCAAATGGCAGAAGAAGAAAAGAACAACATGAGCGAAGCTGCAGAATCAGTTGAAGCTGAGAACGTAGCTGAAAGTCAGGATGCCCTCGCTCCGGAAGATAAGACTTCTGAAGCAAAATGGTATGTTGCTCATACTTATTCAGGATATGAGAATAAGGTAAAAGCCAATCTTGATAAGACAATTGAAAATCGTCATCTGGAAGATCAGATTCTTGAGGTACGTGTTCCGCTTCAGGACGTAGTTGAAGTTAAGAATGGTGCCAAGAAGACTGTTCAACGTAAGATGTTCCCCGGTTATGTCCTTGTTCATATGATCATGAATGATGACACATGGTATGTAGTACGTAATACCAGGGGTGTTACAGGTTTCGTAGGTCCGGGATCTAAGCCTGTTCCGTTGTCAGATGCTGAGATCAAGCCTCTTGGTATTAAGACTCAGAATGTGACAGTTGATTTTGAAGTTGGAGACGAGATTGCTGTTGTTGCAGGCGTTTGGAAAGATACTGCAGGTATCGTTCAGCGTATGGATTACAGCAAGCAGACAGCTACAATCAATGTAGAACTGTTTGGTCGTGAGACTCCTGTTGAGATCAGTTTTGCGGAAGTACGCAGAATCGATAGCTGATCTGTGTTTTGAATGCAATGTATCATGCTCATGTCTGTTGGTTAATGGACTGTTGAGAAGATACATGTATATAAATGTCTTATGCGTATGCATGAGCATTCCTATTATGATATAGAGCACTTCGCTTTATATAGATATATTCACCTATGGAGTGGGAGCAGAAGGACATTTGCTCATAGAGCGGTTTTCTGACTTGTCAGATTGCCTGATTCTTTTGCGCTCAACCACATATTTTCTTAGGAGGAAGCCAAAATGGCAAAGAAAGTCGAAGGATACATTAAGTTACAGATCCAGGCCGGCAAAGCAACACCGGCACCGCCAGTTGGACCAGCTCTTGGTCAGCACG
>NZ_JAILQF010000110.1 GCF_024699075.1 Butyrivibrio sp. | reverse complement strand
TCAGAATACTGGCAGAGCGAGATGAACAAGATCGATAACTGCATCAACTGCGGTGCCTGCCTTCCAAGATGTCCATATGAACTAAATATTCCAGTTCTTTTGAAAAAAAATCTTGAAGATTACAGGATGGTTCTTGCAGGAAAGCGAAAAGTTAAGTAATCATCTGACAATATAGTATATATTTTTGAACATAAATAACAGAAACGCGCATTTACTGCGTGTTTCGTAATTCAGTGAATCGGTTGGTAATAGAGCCTTCACCGAAGGTGAACTCAAATGGCTCTATTACTACATTCTTGAACTTTATGTTCAAGAATGTATGACTTCTTAAACATCTATTAAAGAAATCCGCTTTTACAGCGGATTTCTTTATTTCAGTGATCCCAGTGATTCTGTTGGTAAACAGATTATTTGTTGTCTACAGAACAGCCTAGAATCCATCTTATATTTTCTTCTATATTTTTTATATTAAGTGGACAACCTGCAGCTTCAAAAGTGATAAAAAGATTCTTTCCGTTGAAAATGCCATTTTTTCTATACTCATCAATTTTTCTTAAATTGTGAAATCTATATTCATCATCATCCAGAAGTCCCATGTGTTCGTGATACAGCTCTTGTCTTGTATCAACATTAAGTAAAGTAAAATCCGGATATACTTTTTTCCCGTTTTTCAGTATTAATTCTGCTTCATATCTGTAAGGTATACCCATCTCATAATACAAATTAGCCAGCATGACCTCTGATTTTGATCTTACCATGTCTCCTTTTTTAGTTAGATAAACTTTCTCCTCATCTTTATAAACATTAGTATTATATTCTGATTGCTCCCAGATAGTAGCATACTCCAAATCACTTATAAGTATTGGTGATATCAGCTTTTGCCGATCTTTATGTAATTTTGAATAAATGATATTAGCACTAATACTTTTCATGCTTCCATTATATGTATTGGGTTCTGATATTAGCTCTAATCCTTTGATAAGGTCAGTAATAATTTTACGTTCTTCATCTATACTTGCTGTCAGCTTTTGCGCATAATCTTTCTGAGCCAGGTCATAAACTTGTTTGAAATCCTTCTTTTTAATGTATTTCCCCAACTTATTACCAGTATTTGAGACCTTGTAATATTGAACAGAGCCTTGATTATGCGATATTCTAAGTTTCCCTTCTATTGGCTTTTCAGCCATTTTTCTTGCTAGCTTCTTTGCCTGCTTAAGCTCTGTATCTCTTGCTTTAAGAGATTCAATAATTGATTTTGTCTGAATCATATAGTTATTTCCCCCTTTTTTCATACACTGCGGACTAGACTCCTACTTCTGGGTTCTGCGGACTAGATTACTGCTTCAGCCGCTTTAGTCCGCAGGTTTTATTCCTTTTCTTGCTTCTATAACCATTATTCTTCTGGGTTCTGCGGACTAGATTACTTGCTTCAACCGCTTTAGTCCGCAGGTTTTACTTCTTTTCTTGCTTTTATAAGCATTATTCTTCTTGGTTCTGCGGACTAACTTCCTGCTTCAAGTACTTTAATCCGCAATTCTTGTTTTAAAAAATTGAAAATAGCCAGAAATGGCCTTTTCGATAACTCAGGCGCCTGATTGGCGCCTGAATCATATGATTTACAGAATTAATAAATTCTAGAATTTACATCACCAAAAACTATGATGACTATCTCTTACAACCATCTTGTAGACAAGCCTTACAACTCCCTATAAAGCTTATGTCTTATAATTATATTTAATCTTCTACGCTAACAAGTTCAATCTCAAAATTAAGAGCTTTACCAGCAAGTTCATGATTAGCATCAAGTGTGATTGTCTGATCATCTTTATCCTTAACTATAACAGGGAATGCTCTTCCCATCTCATCCTGAAGGAATACCTGCTGTCCAACATTAAGCTTCTCAGATCCTGGAAGTTCTGCAATGTTGATTGTAAAGATATTAGCTGCATCACGAAGACCATAAGCTTCTTCAGGCTCAAGGTGAACATTTACTGTCTGTCCAACTTCCATCTCAACAACAGCCTTATCAAAACCAGCGATCATCATTCCTGTACCACAGATAAAATCAAGAGTCTGACCTCTGTCATATGATGAATCAAACTGTGTTCCGTCATCAAGTGTTCCCTTATAGTTAACACTTACTTTCTTTCCGGCATTAGGTCCTTCGAAGATAACAGGTCTTGGACCACCGCAACCGCCGCAGCCACCACAGCCGCCTTCGCTTCCGCATCCACCGCAGCCTTCTTCATCTTCTGAATCATTGCTGCCACAGCCGCCTTCTTCGTGATGTCCACAGTGATGCTCGCCGTCTTCATGATCATGATGTCCACAGTGATGCTCTTCGCCTTCTTCGTGATGTCCACAATGGTGCTCTCCACCTTCATGATCGTGATGTCCGCAGTGATGCTCGCCGCCTTCTTCATGGTGATGATCACAGTTAACACCTCTGGACTCAAGCTCACCATTAAGGTATGCAAATACAGCAGCATCCGCATCGCCTTCTGCTCCTGATATAACTTCGATACCTGATGCAGAAAGAGCATTTAATGCTCCCTGACCAAGACCGCCACAGATAAGCTTTTCAACTTTCTGTTCAGCAAGAAGACCTGCAAGAGATTCGTGTCCAAGTCCTTCGTTTCCAATAACAGTACTTGATACTACCTTGTTGTCTTCAATTTCATAAATTTTAAACTCTTCAGTCTTTCCAAAATGCTGGAAAATCTCGCCTCCGGCATAAGTAACAGCTAACTTCATTGTTATTAATCTCCTATCTTTTATTAAAGTGATGTGATTACCACCTCTTAACGTAACCACATGAATAATCCCTTTTTCTAGGATTTTATCATCTGATTCTTAAGTCTCACCAAAAGAGACTATGTACTAAATTTGGAAAATAATATTTTTTTCATGTCCAAATGAAAGTACATCTTTGCTATTTTACAATGAAAAAACAACATACGCAAATGCAAAAATATTTCTTTTCCCTTATTCTTTCTTTCCTGAGACTCTATATATCAGATAAACTTCCAATGCAAGTATAACTACAGAAGCAGGAAGTGCCACTACAAAGCTCTTCGTAAATCCTGCAATTATATATCCAATAGCGGAAGCAATGATTACAGGTATCTGATACTGAATCTGTGAGCTTACATGATCTATATGATTGCTTCCGGCTCCTGTACTTGACATGATAGTTGTATCTGATATTGGAGAAATATGGTCTCCTGTAACACCTCCTGCAAGGCATGCTGCAATTCCTATAAGAAGCATTTGCTGATCTGCAGAAAGCATGGCTACAGTTATAGGGATCATAATAGCAAAAGTTCCCCAGCTGGTTCCTGATGAAAATGATACAAACACTGAAACTATAAATAGGAATATAGGAATAAGTGCATAGGCACTACTTGCACCCTGCATTAAAGAATTAATGAATACATCTGCACCAAGACCTGAGATCATACCCTTAAGAGTCCAGGCAAGAACCAGTATTATCATAAAAGGAACCATGAGAGTTGATCCTGTTGGAATACAATCCATATAATCCTTAAAAGACATAACTTTTCTTGGAAGATACAAACCTGCACAGAATAATATGGTCATAAGTGAAGCAAATACAAGGCTTTTTGCAGATTCACAGTTTGCAAAGCATTCAATAACAGTTCTTCCGCCATTAAGGTATCCTGTATAGATCATTGCCGCAATTGCAAGCACAATAAGAAATACCATAGGAAGGACAAGATCAATAACGGACCCCTTCATGCCTTTTGAATCAGCTGATTCACTGCTTCTCTTGCCTGCGCTTAAATCAGGCTTTCCGCTTTCTACAGCCCTTTCGTACTTTTTCATAAGACCGAAATCAAATCCTGCAATAGATGTTCCAAATACCATAACAAGAGTAAGAATAGCATAGAAATTAAATGGGATTGCCTTTACAAACATACTAAAACCATTAATAGTATATCCTTCCGGAATATATGAATTGATAGCTGCTGCCCATGATGATATGGGTGCAAGAATACAAACAGGTGCTGCAGTTGCATCAATTATGTATGCAAGCTTTGCTCTTGATACTTTAAACTTATCAGTTACAGGCATCATTACTGATCCTACAGTCAGACAGTTAAAGCCATCATCCATAAATATAAGCATTCCCAGAAGGCTTGTCGCTATAAGTGATGATTTCTTGTTCTTCAGATTTCTGTAGGCCCATTCACCGTAAGCATATGTTCCGCCACTCATCTGCATAAGCCTTACAACTATGCTGATAAGGATAAGGAATATGATTATCGTAAGATCAACATTGGAAATCATAGTATCAAGAAGCGTTTCGAAAGCAGCCCATGGATGTGGTCCTGCCATAAAAAACGCTCCTGTTGTAACACCTACAAACAAGGCAAGATATGCCTGTTTGGTAACAAGAGCCAGTATTATCGCTATTATTGGTGGAAGCAAAGACATCCAAGTACCGTAGACCATAAAATCCCCCTTTTTGCCATTAAAATTTAGAAAAAAATATATGATATTTAATTCTATTATATTGTGCTCAATTTTTCAATTAATATACCTGTTTTTTTGTAGAATAATACGCTTTTTTGAATATATGCGATGATATATAATTGTAGATATCAAAAGTACCTTTTATAAACTGCTCACATGCAAAACTCATTTGCTTTAGCAGATGTTTACGTCAACGCACTAGGTAACGACTTGTTTTTGGTTTCTAAAAAAACTCAACAGGTCTTCAATCTTGTCCTAATATGATAATTTTTACTTATCGTTTTTTCGATAGGTACATTGTATTTTATAAACTAACTAATCCGAAAACAAACTTTTAAAGGAGGCTATATTATGGCAAAGACAGCAATTGAAGAAGTACAGGAATTCCTGCACACGGCTCAGACCTACTACCTTGCTACTGTAGATGGTGACCAGCCAAGAGTAAGACCTTTTGGAACTGCCGAGATATTTGAAGGCAAACTTTACATTCAGACAGGCAAAAAGAAGGACGTTTTCAAACAGCTTGAAAAAAATCCCAAAGCTGAGATCTGTGCATTCAAGGATGGACAATGGCTCAGGGTAGAAGGAAAGCTTGTTTATGATAACCGCATTGAAGCAGAAACAGACATGCTTGATAAGAATCCCGCTTTAAAGAATATGTACGCCCCGGGAGACGGAAATACGGCAGTTTTGTACTTTGATGGTGGTAAGGCTACTTTCTCATCATTTACTGATGCAGACAGAACGGTGACATTCTGATGAGTAAGGACCTTTTAATCGGCGTACTTGTACCATTTTTAGGAACTGCACTTGGTTCTGCCATGGTTTTTTTCATGAAAAAAGAACTGAGTGAAAAATTAAGTCATGCACTTGAAGGCTTTGCTGCAGGCGTCATGGTAGCTGCATCCATATGGAGTCTTATAATTCCAGCAATGGAGCAGTCAGAAGGCATGGGAAAATTGTCATTTATCCCTGCAGTGATCGGATTCTGGGCCGGTATCTTATTCCTGCTCCTTCTTGATGAGATAATACCTCATCTTCATATGAACAGTGATGAACCTGAAGGCTTAAAATCCAATTTTAAGAAAACGACAATGATGGTTCTTGCAGTTACACTCCATAACATACCTGAGGGTATGGCTGTTGGTGTTGTATATGCAGGATGGCTGTCAGGCACTGGCGGAATTACTTCTGCAGGAGCTCTTGCT
>NZ_JAILQF010000105.1 GCF_024699075.1 Butyrivibrio sp. | reverse complement strand
AGGCCGCAGATTTCTTTGATTTCATCAATAGATGATGCCTTAATCAACAGTGAATTCTCATCTTCATCAATTACATAACTCTTCAAAATCTTCTCTTGCCATTTATTATTCCTAACTTTAAACCTTAAACTTTTATGACCTGCCCGAAAGAGTTCACAAAAAATTTTCTAATACTACATTAAATTTTGCAGGCATTCAACCAACTTTTCGTAATCATTGTAGCCTGGGAAAATATAGAAAGTATGCTTACCATCTCTTATTTTTCCTCCGTAGTTCCATCTACAATTGCTTTTTATTTTGTATCCATTACGATAATTCTTCATAGAATTAATCTTTGTAAGCTGCATAGAATATTCTGTTGTATATAACTTATGTCTAAACTCTGAATCAGCAACCAATTGATCTTGCTGTTCTTCTCTTACCCCCTTTGACTCAAGCAATATAGCTAATTATTATTAACAAAATGAACGACAGCATAAATATTCCAACCGCCAAAAACAAATATCTAAAATCACTTATACCAATAACTATCCCTATAGATGCTGGAATCATCACAATAGCGAGCGATATAATAAAACTCTTTCTATGATTTTTTTGATCTGAAAAAACTTTTACACTATCCATCTCTAAGCCTTCAACTTTTCAAAGCAACTCACTAACTCCTCGTAATCGTTATACCCTGGGAATATATAAAACATATTCTCAGCATCGTCTGTATTTCGATTACTCATTCGAATAACAACCTTATAACCATTGAGAAAACGCTTCATACTAACAGTCTTTTTTACTTTAAATGAATATGTGTTTCCTAGAACCTTTTCCAATAATCCATCATTTTCTAGCAGGTTCTGTTGAATATTCTTTCTGTTGCCTAGATTACTGAGTAAGAGCAAACCTCCTATTAATAATCCAGCAGATTCATTTCCCATTAAATCACCTGCTGCTCGAGCATTATTTGCCATTATTCCAGGATCAGATGGCATTCTATTAATTTGATATAAAACATCATCTCGTATGATATATATTGCATTATTACCAACAACGATTCTTAACACTGGTACTAAAATGATTAGCATTATAGGAAATCCTATCAATGGAATTAATGAAGTCAACGGATCATTAGAATCTTTATCTATTCTATATATAAGAAACAATGGTGGTAAAATAATTAACGCAGTTATTAATACACTTTTTAAATGATTATTTGAATCAACAAATATTTTTTTCACTACTTCAAACTTTCTAAACAATCAACTAATTTCTCATAATCGTTATAGCCTGGGAATAGATAGAATTTGTTATGTATTTTTCCACTATTCGGTGTTTTACATTGTACTTTAATTTTATATCCGCCTTTAAATGGCTTCATAGATAAAACTTGTAATATTTCCAATGAATAGTCTTTTTCTAATTCCCTCTCAAGATAATTGCTATCTGAAGCCAATCTATTTAATTGCTTGTCTCTCAAACTTCCTTCGCCAGCTAAAACAGCTCCTGCCGCAAGCATACCACCTTGTGAGTCTCCCAACATATCTCCCAGCCCTCTTGCTGCATTAGCATCTCTCGCAGCCTGATTAGGGAGATTTATTTTATACAATCTACCATTATATAGAGAATAAATAGCTGTATTAGCACCGATTATTTGTGAAATAAAAGCATAAATTATTGCTATGCATGATATGATTGGCACTATATATAATTCAATATTACTATTACGCCAATCAATTAAGAGTATTCCAATTATCGCTAAACATGCTGGGATTCCTAATATGATCATTCCAGATTTAAAATATCTACTATATCCTTTTATATCAATAAAAACTTTATTTGCGCATTCTAGTCTATCCACTTCATTATTCCTCACTATACATATTGTTAGCATCAATGTCTTCCTAGTTTTGATAATAACAACTCATTCAATTCATTTGAAAGTTTAACTTCCGAATATCTTGAAGAGGTTTTGTATTTTTCTAACCATTTCTTCTGTCCGGTTAATACATCTTCACATTTACTTAGTAATCCATTTGCTGTTATTATTAAGTCATTTATAACATTATCTCCAGCCTTAACAACATCAATAAGATTCTTTCTGTCATCATCATCAAATCTCATTGACAAATAATCTCCACAATCGTATAACCGCACTTTACCATTTTCTAAGCAAGCATACTGAAAATTTATATTGAATCTATCAATAGATATTAATAGACAACAATCATTATTATATAAAAGCGTGCTCAACTCACCTATAGTTTCACATTTCATTTTATATGATTGAATCAAATCAAACATATATTCATTTACATGTGTATTAATTTCTGTCCAAACACTATTCACAATCAATTACCTCTATTTATAGCGCATATCAATTTTTACTTCATCCGCTAAAAAAACACTTCAATCCTCCAAAAGCTATTTTACTCTTCAAAAAACCTTATCTTTCCCAAACCTTTTTATTAAATATAACTTAACTTCTTTATAAATTTCCCCATACCTCTGCAGCTTAATCTGTCGTAATTGGGCTACCTTCTTCAAACAATTTCAGTTCATCAAGATACTTTCTATAATTAATTACATGTTCTTTTCAAAACAGTTATGCCGCCGTCATTGCATATTAGAAAATAATTGCCATTATCATTAAATCCAAAGGTATACAGCGAATAATTTTCATATATTTGTATCGCTTTTTCATCCTTTGAAATAAATGTAAGACTCGATATATTGTTATCTTTAGATTCAATTATTTGTTCACCCTGAACGGTTGTTTTCTTAAGTTCACCACCATATTGACCCACTAATGAGATTGCCTCATCTCTAACTACATCTGAAAATGCTACCATTTCATCTTCATCATATATCAAGTCACAATTTTGAATTGTACCGTTTTCGCAATTAAAAACGGTATTTTTCTGTGAAGATATTATAAACAGTAATTCAGGCCTTAGTTTAGAAAACCCAAGCCATTCGAAGCCACCAACAGCGAATTCTGAAACTATATCCCATCCATTTATCTTTTTCAATGCATTAATTTTATCTAATGAATTCATCATAATGATTCGCTCCAAGTTAAATGATAAATTTTTTCAATAAGATTCTTTCTGTCATCATCATCAAATCTCATTGACAAATAATCTCCACAATCGTATAACCAACTTCATATTTATACTCAAGTATAGGCTTCCATCCACTACTATCTTATCTCAACCTCATCTTTATACTCAAGTATAGGCTTACCTTCATCATCAAATTCAAGCGGAAGTACAACATATCTTGAATCATTATAGTCTTTGCCATTCCACCGGTCAGAAAAGTAGTAAATATTACCGCTGTCCTCTACTGTCAGAAAGAAAGCCGGCTGAGTCCTATAAGTCGTCTCATCTCCAATTTCTGTAAGAACAGACCATCTTCCATCCATCTTATCAGCCACTGCATACTTACACTGATTCGGAGCCCATCCTGTACAATACGAACTGAACATATAATACTTATCATTATGCTTTACTACCGCGGGCGCCTCTCTGTATTCGCCCTGCCACAGATTATTAACAAGAGAATCCACATTCAGGTAATCATCCGTAAGCCTGTACATGTGAAGATCAGCATTTTCTCTTGATGCAGAGATAAAATATGCTGTCTTGTCATCGTCCACAAATAGAGTACAGTCCCTTGACATATAGCCAAAAGGATTAAAACTTCCCAGATATGTAAACTGTCCACAAGGCGTATCTGAAACTGCAACTGCACATGCCGCAAGACTGTAATCTCTGCCGTTTTCAACATGCATCCACATTACGAATTTCTTTGTCTTTTCATTATAGATAACCTTAGGTCTTTCTATATTAATCTTGCTGCCATCGTCTGTTACAAGCGAAGTATCAGTTTTTACCCTGTATTTCTCCGTCTTACTTTCAGTCGTAAGCACATCATTTCTAAAATCCCAATTCATAAGATCTGTAGAAGAATATACACTTACGTATCTATTACCGGTCCTGTTCTCTCCATACCAATAATATACTCCTTGAAAAAAGAGAATGTGCCCTCCATGGGCATGAATCGTATTGCCACATGTATCTTTCCAGATATCTCCATTTATAAGTTTATTTATCATATTATTATCCCTTTATAAGTATTATTATTTATTTCCAATTATATGCAAATTATAAGCATTACTATCTACTTATCATTATTATAAGATTCTCATAGATTCTATTTTTCTTATTTATTATTATAAGATTCTCATAGATTCTATTTTACTTATTTATTATTATAAGATTCTCATAGATTCTGTTTGCTTATTTATTAATTATAAGCATTCCAATCAATCCTATCCTTCTTATTTAGGTCAAATAAGGTTGAAGGCTTACACCTTCAACCTTATTAGTTATTACCTAAATAATCGCTTCTTAAATATCTGTCACTCTGCATTTTTGGCATCGAGGAATGCCTGCAACTGTGCGATCATTTCTGCTCTTACTTCCTCAAGACCAACCTTCTTGGCTTCTTCATTCCAGTTATTTATAACCTCAACCGTTTCATCAGCATCATACATAGATAATGTCAACTGAAGCTCATTGGACAAGGCTGTAATATTAGCAACCTCTGTTTCATAGTCAGCTGCGTTAAAAGTAAAGCCTGCAAGAGGACTGAGCTTATAAGTAGAAGGATCATATATATAATCAAAATCAGCCTTTAAATCTTCATCATTCAAAACAAACTCACTATTTCTTACATATGAAGGATTAAGTGTAAATGAGTATGTCGGCATGAAATACTTCTCATCCTCTGATATATCAAGTGTTCTATAACCATCTTCACCTATTGCTTCCCAGTCCTCTCCCTCAATGCCATACTGGAACAGATCATGAGCTTCAGCACTTCCAAACATCCAATCAAGGAAGTACATAACAGCATCTGTCTTTTCAGACCATTCAGGTACTACAAGCCAGTTGTTTGTAACCATATCGCATACAACAGCGCCTTCTTCTTTATTTCTCTGCGCATCATCAATTACATAAAAGCCGTATTCTGATCCCGGTATTTTCTCTTTAGCTTCTTTAACCTTACTCTCATATTCAGTAAGTGCGCAATATGTAATTGCAGCATCTTTTTCCACAGTATCAGTTGAGCCTCTTGAAGGATTTAAATAATCATTCCATTTAGTTCTGTCAACAGAATATTCTATTATAAAATCATATTGATATCCCTCAGGCATTTTATCAAATTCAGCCTGATCATCTCCTGCAAATACAACGTTAAGAACAGTTTTCTCATCTTCACTAAGTCCAACATAAGCCCAGGTCTGGTCACCAAAAATATTCACATTATCCTGGGTATATACATGGTCATGCTTAGCCGAATACCAAGGTGAATCAAGTCTGAAGAAGTTATATATACTAGCACCTTCCATATCAGGCTCATTTTCGGCAACAGTCTTTACAAAGGCAAGAAGGCTCTCTTCATCTGTTATAGGATCACAGTTATATTTAAGTCTGAGATCTTCTCTGTACATAAAGCCTCTTGAGTCCTCAAAATAGGATGCAAGATTGATTCCATATATACCTTTTGTGTATGTTCCATCTTCTTTTAGTATATACGAAGTCATGGCATTTACATAATCCTGGGAAAAGGCGTTCTTTAATCCCGGATAATTATCGTTATTAAAATATGAGGACAGATCCGCAAAATTTCCTTCCTGAATGAAGGTACTAAGTCCCTGCCACCCTCCGCAGAACATAAGGTCATAATCCTCCTGCGCAGCAAGAGCCATAGTAAGCTTGTCTTTATAATCACCACCTATAACATAAGAAAAGTTAAGATGAATCTTGCTCATGACAGGATCATCAGCTGTAAGCTCATTGTACCTGTCTACAACCTTTTCAACATTCCTATACTCATTCATTACACGAATATTGATAGTTGTCTCTTCAATCTGCGGCGCTCCTGCAGATTTTGCTGTCTGATCTTCCGAAATGGTACTTTGTGCATTAGAACTTGCACAGGCTGACATCGACAGAGCCATCACTGCTGCAACAAGAGCTGATGTTACCCTTTTTGGAAATGCCTTCTTTTGTAATAACTTCTTTTTCATTGTGCTTCCTCCTTTTATCCTTTAATCGCTCCAACGGTAAGTCCGCTGGTAAAGTACTTTTGAACATATGGATACAGAAGAGTTATAGGTCCTATAGCTATAACTGTAGTCGCCATTCTAAGCGAATTTGTCGGCACTTCTCCTGTAGATATTCCCGTTGTTCTGGCCATTTCCTTCATTGCATCAGCATTTCTCATCATCCTCATAAGAAGATACTGAAGAGGAAAAAGATCTGAATCTTCCAGATACAACATCGCATTAAACCACTGGTTCCAATAGCCTAGTGCATAGAACAGGCTTATCGTCGCAATCCCAGGTACTGACACCGGCAAAATTATCTTCCAAAGAATCTGAAAATCATTGGCTCCATCCATATATGCTGATTCCGAAAGTTCTTTAGGTATTCCCTGAAAGAAGTTCCTCATAAGGAACATGTTCCAGGCACTGAATGCTACAGGAAGGATCAAAACAAAGATATTATTCTTAAGTCCCAGATCCTTAGACACCAGCAGATAAGTAGGAACAAGACCGCCATTAAAAAGCATCGTAAAATATGTAAAAAAGGTTATACCATTTCTATACTTAAGCTTTTTAAGAGAAAGCGGATAAGCCAGTGTAATAGTTAGAAACATACTAAGAAGTGTTCCCACAATTGTTGTAAAAATTGTTGATCCATAAGCCTTAAAAATCTGGCTATCTCCCAGAACAATCCTGTAAGCTTTAAGAGTAAAATCTTTTGGAAAAAGAGGAAAACCGTACGTTGCAAAATTAGCCTCTTCTTCAAAGCTGCTTGCGATTATTATCAAAAAAGGGAAAAGACAGTAAAAACAAAAGATTGTCGCTATAAGATAAATAACTATTTCAAATACAATTTCTCCCTTTGACTTTTTAACTTTATTCATCTGCTCCTCCTAAAATATCGCTGCATCAGGTTCGACTTTTTTGGTAAAAGCATTCGATGCAAATACCAGTATCAGTCCTACAACCGACTGGAATAAACTTGTAGCCGTACTCATTCCAAGATTGTTCATCTGCCTCAAAGCCCTGTATACAAAGGTATCAACTACGTCCGTTGTAGGATATAAAGCGGCATTATCACCGACTATCGCATAGATCATTCCAAAATCTCCGTTAAATATTTTTCCAATGCTCATGATCGTAAGCATGATGATCGTAGTCTTTAAAAGAGGAAGTGTGATCTTTGTAACTCTTTGTAATCTGGTAGCCCCATCAACAATCGCCGCCTCATATATCTCCTGATCAAGTCCTGTTATGGCTGCGACATATACAATCGTTCCGTATCCTGCTCCCTGCCATATCTTTAGTAATACAAGTATTAGCGGCCAGGCAGATGCATTGTTGTAAAACATCGGATTTTCACTACCCATATTTTCGATAAGTTTAGATACTATTCCGCTACTTCCAATAATTCCGCTTAAAAACATCGCTACAACTGTCCAGGATACGAAATGCGGGAATATAGCAATAGTCTGAACCAATTTGTTGTATGCCTTGTTCTTTATTTCTACAAAAACAAGAGCTAATAATACGGAAAAAAATGTTGTAAAAATAAGAAATAATAGATTCAAAAAGATGGTGTTAAAAAATATTTTCCCAACTCCGTTATAATGAAATAGAAATTCAAAGTTTTTAAGTCCAACCCATGGACTGTTCCATATTCCCTTTTTATAGCTATATTCTTTGAATGCAATGAGAACTCCGTACATTGGATAATAATTAAAGATCAGAATCCAGATAATTGCAGGAACTGTCATTCCATAAAGCAGTTTATTCTTCCAAAGCTCTTTAAAAACACTTTTCATATGTAACTGATACCCCCTTAAAAATGTAACCTTCTCTTTCCCTACCTTTTGTAATTAAAAGTTTAATTTTTTGACAAGGCAAAAACTATACACTAATATGATTATTAACTGACTTATTCTGCAAAAATATGGAGACTTCTATGATAACTGTTTCAACCTGCGGATATGATTCCAACCACAAAAAGCCCTGCAATGTAATGTACAACCTGACTTCTGATGAATACCTTGTGCTTCTTATCAAAACAGATGCATGGTTTAACATAGAAGGTCAAATAGTTGAAACAAAGCCTAACATGATGATCATCTACTCTCCAAAGTCATTTATTAACTATGGAAGAGAAGAAATCGGATATAATGATGACTGGATACATTTCAGCCTCAACGATGACGACTCTTTATTTATGAAGAATCTTAATATTCCTCTTAATCAGCCCCTTTATCCATATGATTTCCACAGCCTTACAGCCATTGTTGAACTTATGTCCAAGGCATATCACAAGGAAACTCCTCATACTAATGAGATAGTGGATCATTATATGCATCTTTTTTTAGATGAAATATCTGATCAGCTTTCTGCAGTTCCGGCAGATACAACGCCCAAATACTATTTGGAGCTGTCCCAGATAAGGACATCGATTTATAATGCCCCTGCCAAGAACTGGTCTGTGAACACTTTTGCAGAAGATCTTTTTATAAGTGTTTCTCATTTTCAGCATTTGTATAAAGAATTTTTTGATACTTCATGCCAGAAGGACATAATAGATGCAAGACTACGCCTTGCAAAGTTTTATCTGACAACCACAGACCTCAGCATAAAAGAGATTGCTGATATCTGTGGTTATGAGAATGAGCTGCATTTCATGCGCCAGTTCAAAAAATTTATTGGAAGGACTCCTACAGAATTTCGTAAAAGCAATATCATTGCCACGTTTTAAAATCATTATTCACAAGCTTGTACAATGCTTCAATATAGAAATAATCCGCATATACCATCGACTCATTATGTTTTTGACAGTAATAAGCTGCAGAGCAGTTCTTAACTATAGCTTCACAGGCACTGGAATAATCTGCTCTTGAATCTGCTATTTTTCTTATTATCCTGTAGCCGGTGTCTAAATAAGCTATGCTCTTGTCTCTATTTTTAGTACATGCTGAAAGCTCAATAAGGCCTCCTGCTATAACACATGCACCGCATGAATCTTCATAAAAAGGCTCTTTAGGCTGGTCAAAATCTGCTGGTATTACAGCATCATCAGCTATTTTCAAAAGACAATAATCGGCCACTTTCTCTGCAGTATCAAGATATTTCTCGATTTTGGAATTAACATATGCATTGGTAAAACCATAAAGCGCCCAGCCCTGTCCCCTTGTCCAGGCGGACCCATGCTTATATCCCTGGCCTGCATGACTTCTTAGTCTTTCTCCTGAAAATGGATCAAATTCCACTATATGGCATGACGATCCGTCCTGTCTTATAAAAGCACTGGCTATAGTTGAAGCATGAGCTGTAGCAATATGTGCAAATCTTGGATCATTAGTTTCTCTGCTTGCAAAGAATAAAAGTGAGATATTAAAAATAGAATCTATTATAGCCCACCCTCTTGTATCACAGCCTTCAAGATCGTTCCATGCCCTTATATATCCGCCTGCTTCATTAAATCTTCCTGCAAGAAGACTTGCTGCATGCAAAGCTCTTTTTCTTGATTCAATATTACCTGTAAGTCTGTAATCTGCAGCGGCACTTGGCATGAACATAAATCCAACATCATGATGAAGACCATAATATATATCAAAGCACGGATCCAGCATCTCTTCCTGAATCCTTGCATAGTCCAGATACTTTTTATCTTTGGTGTCATTATATATAAGCCATAAAATGCCTGCCCAGAATCCGTTAGTCCACCAGTTAAGTCCATCATCTATCCTAAACTCTTTATTCTTATCTGCCTTGTTGTCATATATACCATTTTCATCAGTTGTATATGGAAGCTTATATTTATTATTTTCAGAAACCCACTCAATTTTCTTTTTTACTTTATCAAGCTCTTCACTAGCCCATCTGCTATAACTGTTCATAACCCTTTTCTCCTGTATTATTATTGAAACTGGTTTTATCCCTCACATTGTTTATAAAAACTACTACGAATATTCGTAATATTAATTTAAATAAACCGGCAGTGATTTGATATACAATCATCTGCCGGTTTACTTACCTTTTCTGCTATTTACTTGTTAAACTCACAAACGCTTCGCTTTTTATGTCCTTTACTAACTACTCACTTATAACCTTATTTCTTCCTGTTTTCTTGGCCTGATACAATCTTTCATCGGCAAGCTTTATATAAGGCTTTGCTTCATCAACATTACCTATATGAGCTGCGCCTATCGTAACAGTAAGCTTTATATTTTTATCCTCAAAATAGAAATCATAATCTTCTATCTTGGTTCTGATTCTTTCAAGAAGATTAACAAATTCATCATACGAGACATTATCTGCTGCCGCGATCATGAATTCTTCTCCGCCCCATCTTCCAACATTTATACCATTTCCTGAAAATCTAAGTAGTATCCTTGCGATTTCCTGTAAGACGTAGTCACCTGCCATATGGCCATAAGTATCATTAACATCCTTAAAGAAATCTATATCCATTATAGCAACTGACATTTCAGAATACTTATCATTTTCCTTATCATAACGGTCCCAGAATATCTTCTTCTGAAGTCTCTGTCTGTTATAGAGTCCTGTCAGATAATCATGCGTTGCCATCCCATGAAGAACAGCATTTTCGTTGTTCATATTGATTGTATACGCAGTTGTATATGCAAATATAGAAAGGAATCCCACTGCAGCATTAATATACAAAAGTGCATTGGTAATATTCTCTGAGACATTATAAGAACTGATAAATAGTCCGTGCCTTGCAACATAGATATATAAAAGATACGTAATTATTATCACCACTCCAAGCATTCTAAGCAGCCTGTGCAACAGTGGACTCATGTCACTTTTTATGGCAGGCATATAAATTGCACAGTAAAGCCCATAGTACCAGAACGTAAATCCGCAGTCATATCCCATAAAATATGCTGCAAAAATAACGTGAAAGTAGACTTCCAGCATCATAGTAACAACAGCTGCATTTACTCTTCCCCTTTTCATCAGATAAAGCGCTGTTAAATGGGTTAATATGCTTAAAATATTAATGTATATCATAGGTGCACAATTAACACTGATATACAAAATTTCAAGCAATATATGCGTTACTACCAAAAGCCTTGCTATATAAGAATACTTATTAAGTTCAATTGTATCTTCTTTGTTATCTTTGCTCATAATACAATTGTAATTTAGTTTTTATTTAAACGCAATTACATTATGTCCGTTTTTCCATCAAATAGTCTATCGTTTTGAGAACGTTTTTCCATCAAAAAAAGTCTATCGTTTTGGGAACGTTTTCCCTCAAGCAATAGACTTTTTAGCTTTCTATATGTTTTTAAATTATCAGTTCAAACTTCGAACTATACAGCATGTACTATCCCTTGCGAAGTGATCAGCATAAAGCTTTTTCGCGTACCTCTTCTTTACTAAGTTCTATTATCTTTCCTTCTTTGGAAGACTCTGTAATAGCATCGATTACCGCAGATGCCATTCTTACATCCTTAATGTGAAAATAGTCATCAGTATCATCCTCTATAGAATTATAGAAATTACGGATTGCCTTCCCATGAGATGGTCCATAATAGGATTTTGCACCTGTAAATTTATCATCTTCCGTAAGCTTTATCCCTGGAGCTCCAGCCATAGAGCGCCATAAAGCATTATTTACTATAACAAAATTTGCTTTCTCAGTATTGATCTCAATCTGCACACTCTCATTTCTAAAATGTGCATTTGTAGCATAATAGACGCCGGTAAACCCTTTTTCAAACTGAAGCCTTGCAGATGCTGTATCCTCCACTTCTATATCATAGTGAAGGAGCTGTGATATACTTCCGCTAACCTGTGTTACATCTCCGCACAGGTAACATAACAGATCAAGTGCATGAATTGCCTGATTGATCATCACGCCGCCACCGGCATATTCATACTTTCCTCTCCAGGGACTCGTCTCATAATACTCCAATGGACGTGACCACGGAACAAGCGCATAGCATCCAAGGATCTTACCATAGTCTCCTTTGTCCAAAATGCATTTTAACATCTTTGTTGAGTTATTAAGACGGTTCTGCATGCAGACTCCGATCTTTATATCAGGATAGCTGTCTTCTAGTTCTATAAACTCATCAAGCTGATCAAGATTAAGGGCTGCAGGCTTTTCTGTAAAAACATTGATACCTTTTTCTACAAAATACTTTGCCACAGGATAATGAAGATAGTGCGGCAGACATAGGTGGACTACATCCGGCTTCTCTTTTTCTGCCAGTTCCTTATAATCCGTATAAAAAGGAATACCCGGAAGCTGCTTTTTCTTGTTTTCATCAATATCGCAAACCGCACATAATGTTGCATCCTTGATGTTTTGTATTGTCATTATATGAAGCGGGGATATAGTCCCCAATCCTATTACTGCTGCACGTATCATTCTATTTACCTTCCTGCTTTATTATTTTTTTCTTCTTCTATTCTCTTTTGCAATTCTGAATAATAGAGGTCTTCATCAACCGGATTATCAACCTCTTTAGAAAGCCATGCAGAAAGAAGTGTCGCATTGCAAAGATTTACGCCGTTAATACCATCTGTACCAGGTGCAAGAAGAGGTGTTCCTTCAAGGATGTGACAGGCAAAGTTTTCAAGTACAGTGATATGCTGCTTGCCCCAGCCATCAGTATTCTCAAATTCCTCTGTCTCATACATTCCACCTGCGCCATTTCCTGACATGATCTTGAACAGATCTTCCGGCTTAAGATTTTTGTTGTAATCCTGCTCAAATTCCTTAAGTCTGTAAATAGTAGCTTTCTTGCTATCTTCTACTACTATCTTGCCTCCATCAAGATCAATCTCAAGTCTGTCTGTACCACAGGCATCATGAGTACATGTGATAAAAGTACCTACAGCACCATTTTCAAATTCAGCCATGATCGTTACGTCATCTTCAACATCAATATTCCTGCCAAATCCAAAACGGCACTTTGCAAAAACCTTTGTAGGAATTCCGCATATCCACTGCCACAGATCCAGCTGGTGAGGTGCCTGATTTACAAGCACTCCACCACCTTCTCCTTCCCAGGTTGCTCTCCAGCTACTCTGACGATAATATACATCCGGCCTGTACCAGGTATTAATGATCCAGTTAGAACGTCTTATCTGACCCATTTCACCTGAGTTTATTATCTCTCTGATCTTTTTATAAAGAACATTGGTTCTTTGATTGAACATTATTCCAAAAGCTACATCAGGGTGTTTTAATGCACACTCGTTCATTTCCCTTACGGCCTTTGCATACACGCCGGCAGGTTTTTCTACAAGAACCGGTACTCCATGTTCAAGGCAGAAGATTGCTATTGTAGTATGAAGATAATGTGGAACAGTTGTAATTACTGCATCTACATTTCCTGATAACACTAGCTCCTTCCAGTCTGTATAGAACGGAATGTCCTTATAGATTTCTGTATACTTTGCCTTTTTATCTTCATCTATATCGCAGATAGCTCCAAGCGTTGCATGCTCTGGTCCCTTGGGTAGTTCAAATCCAGGTATTTCAGGCTTTCCTGTGAGGAATCTTGCATAAGAGCTTCCCTGTGCGCCAATTCCGATTATTCCGTATCTGATCTTATCCATGTCTTCCTCCTTAGATGCGACTTAGTATTTCTTTTAAAGCATTGTACTGCATTGTATAGCCTTCTTTGCCGTTTCTAGCCTGCTTACCTATAAGATGGTCAGCTACTACTGGGGCCTTTTTACCGGGAGCAAAAAATGCAAAATTTACAAGATGAGGTTCAAGTGTAAGAAAACCCTTATAGTTATCTTCTCTTATAGCTCTTTTTAAGAGCATCTCAACCTTACCATCACCACTTCCAACAACTACATTTTCCTTAGTTTCTTTTTCTGCATCTTTAATATGAATATAAACGACCTTATCTTTAAGCATATTCCAGCATTCTTCGGGATCGTCATCACACTGAACAAAGTTAGCAAAATCAAATGCAGCCTTGAAGTGATCACACTCAAGCTTGTCAAAAAGGTAGAGGCATCTCTTACCTGTATCTCCAAAGATACCCTTCTCGTTTTCATGGATCAGGATCACATCATTCTTTTTGGCAACCTCTATGAACTTTTTAAGCTTTTCAACAACTACATCTTTTTGATCCTCCGGATTTTGTCCTTCAGGAACAAAAAAGCTAAAGATCCTTATATATCTGCAGTCAAGCACTTTGGCTATCTTGCAAAGATTATCAAGCTGTACAAGCTGAGTCTGAAATGCAGCTTCATCATCAACAGGAACCTTGCCTATTGCTGATCCTATGGATGATACCTTAATGCCTTTTTTATCAAGCTTTGGTTTAATATCATCTTCTATTTCCTTAACTGTGAAGTCTGCAATTCCTTTTTTATTGGCTGAGCGAATACAGATATAGTTCATCCCAAGTGATGTAACTGTTTCAAGCTGCTCATCAAAATCCAGTGAGATTTCATCTGCAAATCCCGAAATAATAATGTCGTTCATATCATATGCTCCTTTATTTCATTAACATGCTTTTTGATTTTCTGCGCTGTCGCGCTCTTTGATCCTTGCGATCTCTGCCTGGATCTCCTGCATCTTCTCTCTATCAAGTGGATATTTCTTCATAGCATAAAGGTTGAAGAGAAGGCCTATAGATGTCATACCGTATACAACAAAGATTGTAAGAACTTTAAGGCTTGTTGAATAAGGTGTATTAAGATCCGGATAAGCATCCTTGAATCCGATAAATGCAAAGAGAAGACCTGTGATCATAGGTGCTATAGAGCTTATGCACTTATCAACAAAGCTGAAAAGTGTTCCCATAAGACCAGGTACAAACTTTCCACTTCTGTATACTTCATAATCTGCACAGTCTGCGATCATGGGAAGTACGATATTACCTGAAACAGCCTGGAAGCCTGATCTGAAAATTGTGAATACGATGAATAAAACAGTAAATACTGTAAATCCTGTGAATCCTTCATATCCAGGTAAGTTCATTGTTGTAGGATCTCCAAATGTCCAAAGAAGGATCATAAGTACATTGAAGATAAGAGCTCCTATTGAAGCAACTACAAGTGCCTGCTTCTGTCCAAATCTTCTTGCTATAAAGCCATATCCTACAAGTGCAAAGATAAGTGTTGCTGCGGATGTGTAAATTGTCATAGCTCCTGAAAGAGCATAGTTACCAACAAGTATTCCCCACATTACTACTGTGATCGCACTGATATTGGACTGTGAAGCGATCTTATCTGTGCAGGCTGCAACTATAAGCCATCTTATTGCTTTGTTGTTCTTAAGAACTTCTGCATAGTCGCTGAATTTAAGCTTTGTAACTTTACCTGTGCCAAAAAACTCTGTTCTGTCTTTTGGAGATATAGCAATTACAGCGATTGTTGTGCAGATGACAGATGTTACAAAGCACATTACCCACAGATCATGGAAAAGCTCTGCGCTGTACATTGTTCCATATCTTGGAACAAATACATTTGAAAGTGCCCATGTAATAGCCATTCCCATTACAAGAAGGTTGATACTGTCAAACATTCCGAACAAAGGTCTCTGTTTAGGATCATTTGTAAGACAAGGCTGACCTGCTCTTGTAATAGCATTCTGGAATGTGAAGAAAATGTAGTAGAGCATACTCATTGCGAAGAAGAATACAGTTCTTATCATTCCTTCCGGAAGCTGATGTGTAACATGGAAAAGAATAAACGACATTACATGAAGTCCTATATTACCGACGATCATAAATGGTCTGCTCTTTCCAAACTTACCATTAGTCTTATCAATCCAGTACCCTATTACCGGATCTGTAAATCCATCCCATACCCTCATAATTGTTGCAAAACTTGAAGCCAGAATAACTGCCATACCAACAAAACCGACAAGATAATAACTAGAATACGCCATAAGGAAAAAGTACATATTCGTTGCCACATTGTTAAGAGTAAATCCCCACATTCTTAGCGGTGAAGCATGATGCAATCCATCTGAAGACCAATATTTACTATATCTGCTCCCCTTTACAGCTACGTCCATTTTGTAAACCTCCAAATAAATTTGACATTATATAGTTAGCCTGAATTATTCACGGTTCAATTACAAAGCCGCATAGTTACTGCATTTAAACTGCATATTGCTTTCACCCAATAAGTGAAGCCTAAGGGTATTAATAAAGCCCCAATTCTGTTACAATTTTAGGTGTCGAATCCAAA
>NZ_JAILQF010000102.1 GCF_024699075.1 Butyrivibrio sp. | reverse complement strand
ATATAGCTGAAAATGGCGATGCAAAATTCTACGACTTATTCCTTGACGTAGTTGTATCCGAAGACGGCAAAGCTCAGACTATAGATCAGAACGAGCTAGAAGAAGCTTATAATGATGGCGTCATTACCAAAGAAGAACTCGAACTTGCAAGAAAGGCAGCAGGCGACGTGCTTGAACTTTTGGACAAGAATAAAGATATGCTCGAGCAGAAAATCATAGAATATCGCAGGATATTAAGTGAGAGTCTTTGATATTTTTTTAAGTTGTGAATGGGAGGTTCTAACTAATCATGAAACCATTTCTAACTATTCATCATCTAATACAGGAATTAATCGGTGTGATCGGAGAAGCCATATCACTTATTGTGGCTATTGTGATGATTATTACTATTAAAGAACCTGTTCCGGTTCACTATGATATTGCTGGAAATGTAGATCGTTACGGCTCTATAGGAACTATAATAATTATGCCGGTGATTTTTATACCATGTATACTAATTCTTTTGGCAGCAGTTCACATATTTCCGCTGTCGTTATGGAGCTTACCAGTAAAACCTAAGCCCGGAAGAGAAGCGCTTATATATAGGGATACTGCATATATGGTAACTTTATATACTTTGCAGACAGGAATATATTCACTTCTTTCTACAATCTTCGCGGGATTTGGAAAGACTACGTTAGTTGGAACATTAAGTGCTGTATGGGCGATATCAATGGTTCTAACGGCTTTAGTGATATTCTTGAAATGTATATTCGAAAACCGATGATGTATAAATAGATTTTATAAGGGGGATACACGATGATTCTATTTATAAATGCGTGTGTAAAAGAACATTCAAGAACCAAAAGAATTGCTGATAATCTTCTTGAAAAACTAGGCGACGAAGTTTTAGAAGTAAAACTTGAAGACATCTCTTTCCCTAAGACAGATGAAAAATTCCTTGCTTATAGAGATGATTGCATAGCAAGATGCGACTTCTCAGACGAGTATTTCGACCTTGCTAAGAACTTCGCAAAGGCAGATAAGATCGTAATCGCCGCACCATACTATGACTTATCATTCCCAGCATCACTTAAACAGTACATCGAGCATATCAACGTACTTGGTATAACCTTCGAATACACAGACGAAGGCTATCCAAAACCTCTTTGCAACGCTGATAAGCTCTACTATGTCACAACAGCAGGCGGAGCTTACGTTCCGGAAGAATTTGGCTATGGATATATCAAGGCACTTGCCCGGAATTTTTATGGAATAAAAGATTGCGAGAAGATTCAGGCTGTTGGACTTGATGTAGTAGGCGCGGATGTCGAGGCGATAGTTAACGAGTGTATAGATAAAATTAGTATTTGACTTTGCCCTTGGGGCATACATTAGACTTCTATGTATCACCTGATTTACCAGGATTAATTACGTAGCATAAGGAGAGGCATAAGTATGAAAATGGGAAGCAGCAACGATCGCGACGCAGTAAAGGCGCAGTACGCATCATCCAAAAGCCTTGATATCAGATTAAACTTCCACAATATGTATTCAACCAACAAGATGGGCTTTGGCCCCTGGCTTGTAGAGGGTTATGAGATAAAAGAAGGCATGAAAGTTCTCGAACTTGGTACCGGCACAGGCAGCATGTGGACCGGACATGACGACCTCATTGCAAAGTGCGATAAGCTTATCCTTTCTGACTTTTCAGAAGGCATGCTCGATACTGCCAAAAATAACGTTGGAGAGCGTGACAACGTAGAATACAAACAGATCGACGTCCAGAATATACCTTTTGAAGACAATTCTTTTGATATAGTAATTGCTAACATGATGCTCTATCACGTACCTGACATAAATAAAGCTGTCAGCGAGATACGAAGAGTCCTTAAAGACGATGGCATATTCTACAGTGCTACATACGGCGAGCACAATTTCAACGACATTATTGCTGAGTGGTTTGGACTTTTCGGCGAAAGCTATGATCCTAATCACCTTTTCACCCTCCAGAACGGAGGCGAAGTTCTGGGCAGAGAATTTGCCGATATAGAAGTACGCCGCTACGAAGATTCACTCCATGTAACTAATATTGACGACCTTGCAGATTACCTTCAGAGTCTCAAGGCTCTTCACGGCATCGGCACTATGGAAAGAGATGAGATACTCAAGATGCTGAAACTTCATGAAGAAGACGGCGCCATCAACCTGCAGAAGGAATACGGCACTTTTGTTGCCCGTGGTGTGAAATAATATTCAAAAATATACGGCTATTGACAAAAACTATAGCCTGTTATAGTCTAAAGCAAAGCTGTGAAAAGAAGAGTAAGTTGTTAGGAGCTTTACAGAGAGTCGGCGTTTGGTGAGAGCCGGTGAGCAAGTAACATCTGAACATGGTCTTGGAGCTGCGTACCGAGGCAGATAATTGCTTAGGCTACGACGGGTGCACCCGTTATAGTGATAGACTATCGATGGATCATTTCCCGTCCGTAGTTGATGAGACCCATATCGCGAGATATGAGTGAATTAGGGTGGTATCACGAAGCTTATTAGCTCTCGTCCCTGAATAATATTCAGAGAGGAGGGCTATTTTTTTATTAATTTTTGTAACTGTAAGTTTAGTGATCTTAACCTAAGGAGGAAATGAGATGAATAGAAATATTTTGATCGGAGGAGCATGGCCCTACGCCAATGGCTCATTACACATCGGACATATAGCAGGTCTTTTACCGGGAGATGTTCTTGCAAGGTATCATAGAGCCTGCAAAGATAAGGTTTACTTTGTATCAGGAAGTGACTGTCACGGAACCCCTGTAGCAATCCGTGCCAAGTCTGAGAACAAAACTCCCAGGCAGGTAAGTGATCATTATCATGAGGAATTCGTAGATGCCTTCAAGCGCCTTGGATTCACCTATGACCTTTATACCAAGACATCAAGCATAGAGCATAAGACCTTCGTGCAGGAATTCCACAGAAGGCTATACGAAAGTGAATACGTTTATGAAAAAGAGACTCCGCAGGCCTTCTGCGATAGCTGCAACACCTTCCTTGC
>NZ_JAILQF010000086.1 GCF_024699075.1 Butyrivibrio sp. | reverse complement strand
AAGAAGTAAGGATGTGGACGAGATAGTTAAGACAGTATCACTTCTTCTTGGCTCATTTGGCGGTATCAACCTTGAGGATATCTCAGCTCCAAGATGCTTCGAGATTGAAGAGAAGCTTAAAGAAGTAAGTGACATCCCGATTTTCCATGATGATCAGCACGGAACAGCAGTTATCACACTTGCAGGACTTATGAATGCCCTTAAAGTTGTTGGTAAGAATATCGAAGACATCAAGATCGTAACAAGCGGAGCAGGTGCTGCCGGAATCGCTATCATTAAGCTTCTTATGGCAATGGGACTTAAGCATGTCATAATGACAGACCGTAAGGGCGCTATATATGAAGGCAGAGAAGGCCTCAACCCTATCAAAGAAGATATGGCCAAGATCACTAACTTCGATAAGGAGAAGGGAACACTTGCAGATGTAATAAAGGGCGCAGACGTATTTATCGGAGTATCTGCTCCCGGAACACTCACTCAGGATATGGTCCGCTCCATGGCTAAAGATCCTATCATCTTTGCCTGTGCAAATCCTACTCCCGAGATCTTCCCTGATGAAGCCAAGGCAGCAGGCGCAGCAGTAGTATCAACAGGAAGAAGCGACTATCCTAACCAGATCAACAATGTACTCTGCTTCCCTGGAATCTTCCGCGGAGCTCTCGATGTAAGAGCATCTGAGATCAACGACGAGATGAAGATCGCAGCAGCTAAAGCTATCGCATCTCTCGTATCCGACGAAGAACTCTGCGCAGATTACATCCTTCCTAAGGCATTCGATCCAAGAGTAAAAGAAGCTGTTGCTACTGCAACAGCTAAAGCAGCCAAGGAAACCGGCGTTGCAAGAATCTAAATATTGGCAAGAATACTAATACAAATAAATACTAAATCAATGGGCTACAACTTAATGATTTTTATCATTGAGTTGTAGTTTTTTTCTGAAAAATGCATTTCGTCGTATAAAAATGTCATTTCGTCAGATATTGAAGATTTAAAAACTGATAATTGGTATAATGCCTAGGAAGATAAGTTAATAGCACTTCTTATGGAATTAGGTCTTTCTGAGTTTATTGAATCTGGTACTATTAATCTCGAGATGTTTAAAGGTATTTTCGTATTAATTCCAGTGATAGACAACGAATTGTTAACAATATCAGAGGAGATGTTATAACTTTACGTCTTGATCAAAAATATTTCATACGTATAAATGAAAAAGAATGGGAAAATTATGATGATTTGTTGGAATTCATTGTCAATAACGGCATTGAAGTCAAAACAAATTATCCTAAAGATTTCGCTAAGGTCAAAAAGAGAATACTAAGTCAAAACAAAAACTCAAAAAACCAGAGTCACGACAAATTATTGACAGAAAGGCAAGAAAGCTAAGTATTAGAGAAAAAATAGTAGTGGTAGTTTTGACTTGTTTTTTGGATTGGAGGATTAAATGTCTGGAATTAAAGAAGTCGAAGCAAATACTTGCTATGCAAGGGGAGTAATACAATATTCTTTTACATTCATATCAGGGGCACTTTCTGCTATGTACTTGGCGGTTTTAATTTGGGGAAAATGGGGAACTGTTTATGATTTGTATGGAGGCATTATTTTTGGTATTTTTATGGACGTTATATTTATATACAATCTATTGCTATGTATTTTTTATAAAGTTGAAGTAGAACAAAATAGGATTGTTTATACGAACATTTTTAATAGGACAGTATATATTGATCCAAAAGATATAAATGATATTACTAATGTGGACGGTGGAAAAGGAAAAAAATAAAACTAAAAGGGAACAGAATAATAATGATTTATTGGTATCAGAATTATTTTGAGGTTAGTAAAAAGATATATGAATTAGTGGCTGCGAGTAAGAAAGAATAATACAAGGTTAGCTCTGATTGGTTTATTACGTATGTAAAGAAGATGTTTTTAAGTGAATATGCTTGAACTCTCCGAATCATTATAAAGAGCTATGCGTATTGGAACAATGATTTTATTGGATGGAGGATATTGTGGGAACAAAACTTTGTAACTTAAATATATATAATCCCGAAAAGAAGCCGTATGAGCTGGAAGCAGGCTATTCAGTAGTTCATATTGCAGATGGATGGGACACCATTCTTGAAGATGAGATGGTCCTTAACTATAACAAGATGGCAAGGATTGCTAGAAAATTTTCCAAAGAGCTAAATTCACCAGCCATTACCGTCAATTATTTCGATGATGATGTTTTTATTCTGGATATCACTAAGGATGGTAAAAAAGCTGCTTACCATGTTGTAAAATACGATAATTCTTTTTCAAAGAAGATACCGATCATAATAGAAGCACTTAGACTTGATGATAAAGACGCTAAGGTATTCAAACATATCATGAGAAACGAAAAGGAAGCTTCGAAAGCTATAGACAAACTTAGTGCTATCTGTGGAATTCCTTTTTATGTTGATATGATGATCTTCAAAGAAACCAAGGGGCCTTTTATATCTGATAAAGCCGCTGTTATCGAAGAGATTAATAGCAAGAAGAAAAAATATAAAAATAAATCACAAAAGGCAGAACTTCTAGAAGAATTCCCTGGTGCTGTAGTGAAGTACTATACAATTCCTTCAAATAGTGATAATTACTCAGGTATCATAAGGACAGTAGAACCTGATGAAGATGAACTTGATTATGGAAAGGTTCACTGTTATCAGGTGGCAGATGGCGCAGTTCCAACGCTGCGTAAGGTGCATGATTATTATATCCCTATCCATGAGTACACTAAAAAACCCAAAAATACAAATGTATGCATAAATAAGGATGATCATCTTATTGGTGCTACTTTACATATGACAGAGCCACCGTTTTGGGGGCTTTATGTCACATCGGATAAAGATACGATAAATAAGATTCTTGGATCAGGAATAATACCGGAAGAAAATCTCTCAAATAGTACATATTACTTTGCAGATGAAGCTTCAAAGGTTGATATGGAGCTTTTTCCAAAGGAACCCAACAAGGGATTGGCAGAATCGGTACAAAAAGATGATAAGCACGTGCACTATACTGCTTTGGCAATTAAGAAAAATAATGATGTCATCATTAGAATAGGCACATATTTTGAAAAATCTAGTGGGAAGTTTGAAGCGTTTGCCAGATTTGATTTTTGGAATGAGGATCACGTTTTTATAGAAACTAAATTAGTACCAATAGAATATGGAGTTAATTTCCCTTTTATAGGTTCTGATTTTACTTATATAAAAGAAAAGCAGGAAATAGTATACGGACATTGTATATACAATTTAAAAGAAAAAACAGTAACCAAGAATCTGCAATTTCCTGAAAAAAACACTTTTATTGAAAAACGAGTGATCAATGGGAAAAAATGTCTGATAGTTGGTACCAGCAGATATATTCAAATCTATGACTATGACCTCAATCTTCTAAATGCGTACAGCCTTTTTGGTAAGTATATTAAGTGGTTTTACGATGATGAAGACAATATGTATGTGATAACAAGTTCTATGATCCACGGAACTGAAAGCAGAGGAATGAATGCCAAAGATAAAGTAAGAATGTACAAGATTGAATTATCAAAGCTGTGAAGGGTACATGCATAGCTGGTATTGGAGTGTTTTTGAAGTGCTTCATGTTGAGAGGTTAACATTTGGATAATTGGACAAGGAACATCGATTCGATAATAAGCTCGATATTAACAGAATTAAATATTGATTCAATAGAAAAACATATATGCAATAAGAAAATAGAATATGTGCTTATGAAATGGGAGATGGTAATTCCCATTTCATATACTTTGGATAAGGCGTATGACTTTATGGTCGTTGATGTTCATAGCGAAAATATTGTTTATAGTAATACAGAATTTGGAGTTGAACCTCTTGAGCTAAGCGGGCTGATCAATAGAGATATGATTAAAATCAGAAATGAAAAGCCATATAAATAAAGTGTATCCATGGCAGGAGAATAGTAATGTATATAAAAAATATAGAATGGCTGGACCAAAATGAAAAAGAAGCTATTACTGTTGTTTCAGATACTAGATATGAAATTACATGTTTTGCTGATGGATTACAGCAAGGGATAAATGATGAATTAACAAAGCCTTTAGAGTGTGTGATTGTTAAAAATATTATTCGAAGTGATGAAGAAGATAAAGTTGAAAAAACAGATTCTTCTTTTGGTTATCATTTGTGTGGAAGGCTGCTTGATAGAAAGTCGGGTTTAATGGTAGTTGGCCAGATAAAGCTACATATTAAACCCGAACTTATACCAGGTGATATTGATGATGACGAGCAAATCGAATTTGATTGTTGCAGAATAGATATTTGGGAGGCGATATGAAAAAAAGATGTTGTTTGATATTAGTTACTTAAGTTTATTGAACCTGGTATCAATGTGGAAGAACAAGAGCAATACTTTGATGGACTCTACAATGATATATCAATAGCAGGCCCAGGAGGAGTGTATGCTGCAGTGGAATTCTTTGATGAGTTTATAAAAAGTTTTCAAACGTATGGATCTATGGATGTAAAACAGGAAGCATCATGGAATAATACTTTTTCTGAATACGGAATTCCATATCCTGGTGATGGAGGATTATTTATATATCATGGACAGGTAATGGATCCATCTACTTTAGGTAATGTAACATATGCTTATATTGCATCTAAGTATTTTTCTGAGTTTGTAACATACTCAGGAGGCGCTGCGGTTCAAGTTAAAAGATACTGGTTGGGAGATTTGATATATATGTATGCACTTCCTTATTGGGGGGGGACATGGATGAAGATCGTGAGGCAATTGAATTGGGTATAAAATGGAGAAAGGAAGGATTTCCCTGTGATGGTTAATAATAGAAAAAGATTATTAGTTTCTATAATAGGATGTATTTTATTGATTATTATACTCAATAAAATTTACATAAATACTAGATATGTTAAACAGAGCGAAATAAAAGACTATGTTTTGAATAACCAAGAATTATTAAATACTTTTGCCCAAAGATTATATCAGAACCAAGAAGATAGCTTATTCATATATCGCAAAGTTAGTGAGCTGCCAGAGGATGATTATATTTTTAAAGTATATGGCAATCTACGAATCGATAGAACTGTTGTTTATAAAGATTTCTATTACAATGAAGACTTAATAAAAATTTATTTGAAATATACCCCCCAATCTAAAGATTATTATTCATGTGGATTATATTATTCGCCAAAGAATGTGACTCTAGATTATTATAGGGAGGTTCAACCTGGCGATACATATGAGTATGATGGAACTCCAAAAGGTAGAAAAATCAGATATAAATCTGAAAAAATTTGTGATTACTGGTACTATTTTGAAGAGGATGTCTGGAACTAATACAGCATAGAATATTTATTGATATTGGTACCAATGTCAATGGCTCTAATACAGATTATATCCTCTAGATGAAAGAGGATAATAATCAAAAGTAATTTTATAATTTTGTTGAATCTGGTTCTATTAATCGAGGTGACAATGACGGTAAAAATAGATACAAATAGGCAATGCATAAATTCTATAAAAGGTGCAATTTTTACATTTTTTCCAGGTATTACCGGAGCATTATTGAGCATGGGAATAGGAACAAATCATTTCGATTATTCTGAATTTAGGGTGTTCAGCTTTATATGTGCTCCAGCAATAATTTTCTGTATTGTTTATATAGTAAATAGCAATAGAAAAGCGATCAATCAAATAAGTTTTGAAGATAATAAGATAATTGTTGAGTCAAATGGCCAATCAAGCTCATTCGGATATGATGATATTCATAACTATAGAGTGTATAAGAAAAAGAATGGAGAACAGATGATAGCATTCGAGTTAAGGTATAAAGATATTATTTTAAGCGAAAAATATTCAGGCAATTTAGAGCAATTAATTCATTATTTAGATGTTCAGTTAAAAAGGACCAAATTGTAAGTGATAGCTCTATTCTTGATTAGAAGCATAGACCACTTCCCAATACATTCATGGTTGTAGTTTACCTTTTATTTTAGAACAACAGGTATAAATATATAATTTCAAGGAGAGGCGTTGTATATGAAAAAGATAGTTATTATTTTTTTTGCAGTTGTGATTGTTATTTGCGCAGCTGTAATGGGATTCCTAACCTTTGGAAATTCTCAAAAAGGAAGCGTAGAGATAGTAGAAGATAAGTCCTACCTTAGCGACTTCGAAGTTCAGGATGGAGAGACCAGAATTAACTG
>NZ_JAILQF010000045.1 GCF_024699075.1 Butyrivibrio sp. | reverse complement strand
TTCATTTTTATGTATATCAAAATCATACCAGTAGTTACAGTACTCATTTATATCATCTGTATTTGTAGATCTGACATCGTCTATCATCCCTGCTGCGCCGATTCCAAGGCCAAGATATTCTGCTCTCTTCCAGTAGGCTTTATTATGATAACATTCATAATCGCCATCATTTCTTGCATAATTGGAAACTTCATATCTGTGATAGCCATTTTTATTTAGAATATCTATAGTATCTTCATACATCTGACGTTCGTCAGCTTCTGAAGGAAGAGGCTTGATATCTATATTTACAATGGCTGAATCATTATCAACATCAGAATAATTACTTATTTCTACATTTATATTATCTGCAGCTAAATTATCAGTTTTTATATTAGTATCTATATTCGTATTTATATTCGTATCTATATTCGTATCTATATTCGTATCTATATTTGTATCTATATCCGTCTTATTGACAACACCCTCTTTTACCAGCTCATCTTCTATGTCATAGAGGTCTCTGTCTATAACATCCTTGTACTTGTCATAAAAGGGCGTACCCTCTTCTATGATAAGGCTGTATGCAGATATATGCTCTGGTCTGAGCGCTATTATCTTATTAAGAGAATCTCTGTAAGAATCAACTGTCTGTCCCGGAAGTGCGCTCATAAGATCAACATTTATATTGTCAAAACCGGCATCCCTTGCCGCATAAAATGTGTCATAGAAAGTCTTAGAATCGTGTATTCTTCCAAGTTCTTTAAGCTCCGAGTCATTAAGTGACTGACAGCCTATGCTGATTCTGTTGATTCCAGCCTCTTTGTAAATGGAAAGGCTCTTTGGTGTCACTGTTCCAGGATTCATCTCCATAGTGATCTCAGCATCCTGCGCAACATTATAAAACTCTCTCACAGTATCAAGAATCTTCCTGATCCAGTCAGGATCAATTGACGATGGAGTTCCACCTCCAAGGAAAATACTTCTGACAAGATAAGTAACTTTGTTATCAAAAGTATCATTATTCAAAGTATCATTATCCAAAGTTCCATTATTCTTTTTTTCATTATCCAAAGATTTATCGCTGGCACTGGTGCGGTCTTTTCCGCCAGTATAAATTCCGGCGCTTTGCCTTGCCTTATCGCAAAGCCATATGCCGGAACTTTTTATCTCATTAATAAGTGAATGAAGATATCTGTCCTTAACATCGCAAGGCGCAGAAAAAGACAGGAAGTCGCAATAATTGCACTTCCTGACACAAAAAGGTATATGAATATAAACAGAAATATTCCTTATCATATTATTTAGACTCATCAAGCTTAAGAACGTTGAGGAATGCACTCTGAGGTATCTCTACGCTACCAATCTGGCGCATCTTCTTTTTACCTTCCTTCTGCTTCTCGAGAAGTTTACGTTTACGTGATATATCACCACCATAGCACTTGGCAAGTACGTCTTTACGCATAGCTTTAACTGTTTCTCTTGCTATAACTTTGCCGCCAACAGCTGCCTGGATCGGAATTTCGAAAAGGTGTCTCGGGATCTCTTCCTTTAACTTTTCGCACATCTTGCGGCCTCTGTCATAAGCTCCGTCTTTATGAACGATGAAGCTTAATGCATCGACAGTTTCTTTGTTAATAAGTATATCAAGCTTAACAAGTGTAGAAGCTTCATAACCTTTGATCTCATAGTCAAAAGAAGCATAGCCTCTTGATCTTGACTTGAGCGCATCAAAGAAATCGTAGATGATCTCGTTAAGCGGAAGCTCATACTTAAGAATAGCTCTTGTCTGCTCTACATAATCAGTAGATATGTATCTTCCTCTTCTTTCCTGACACAGCTGCATGATAGGTCCTATGTAATCAGTTGTGACCATTATCTCGCCGTTAACTATAGGCTCTTCCATGTGATCTATCTCAGAAGGATCAGGAAGGTTTGAAGGGTTAGTAAGATCAAAGCATGTTCCATCTGTCTTATAAATCTTGTAGACAACGCTGGGTGCTGTTGTTACAAGGTCAAGGTCATATTCTCTTTCAAGTCTCTCCTGAATAACTTCAAGGTGCAAAAGTCCAAGAAATCCGCATCTAAAGCCAAATCCAAGAGCCTGTGATGTCTCAGGTTCATAGAACAAAGATGCATCGTTGAGCTGAAGCTTCTCAAGAGCATCTCTAAGCTCAGGATATCTTGCAGAAT
This sequence comes from Butyrivibrio sp., assembly GCF_024699075.1. The sequence continues at coordinate 13,053 of NZ_JAILQF010000045.1, read as the reverse complement.
CAGCTGGATATATTCCGCAATAAACCATAGGCATAACCTGTTTATATCCAGGAAGTGCCTCTGTACATGGCTTATCTGCTGAAGTTACAGTATCACCTACACGTGTATCCTGAATATTCTTAATTGATGCTGTAAAATATCCTACCATTCCGGCTGAAAGCTCTTCGCAGGGAATAAACTGTCCTGGTCCAAAATATCCTACTTCTACTACTTCTTCCTGGGCACCTGTCTGCATGAATTTAACCTTCATGCCTTTTTTCAAAGTACCATCTTTAATTCTTACAAATACGATAACGCCTCTATAAGGATCGTAGATTGAATCAAATATAAGTGACTTAAGAGGTGCAGTAGGATCTCCTGAAGGAGCAGGTATCTTACGAACTACTGCTTCAAGAACGTCGTCTATTCCTATGCCGTTTTTGGCAGAGATCAAAGGAGCATCCTGGGCTTCTATTCCTATGATGTCCTCAACTTCATCCTTAACTTCCTGGGGCTGTGCGCTTGGAAGGTCAATCTTGTTGATTACAGGAAATACATCCAGATTGTGATCAAGAGCCAGATATACATTGGCAAGAGTCTGTGCCTCTACGCCCTGAGTAGCATCTACTACAAGTACAGCACCGTCACAGGCAGCAAGTGATCTGCTGACCTCATATCCAAAGTCGACGTGACCTGGAGTATCTATCATGTTGAATATATACTCTTCTCCGTCATTAGCTTTATATACCATACGAACAGCCTGGCTCTTAATAGTGATACCACGTTCTCTTTCGATATCCATATTATCAAGAACCTGAGCGCTCATCTCTCTTTGAGTAAGTACTCCGGTCTTCTCTATAAGGCGATCCGCCAAAGTGGATTTACCATGGTCAATATGTGCCACGATACAGAAATTTCTAATTTTGCTTTGATCTATTGCAGACATTTAGTTCCTCATTTCAAATATGATGTATAATTCAAGGGCAAATTGTAAAATATGAAAACATATTTTGCCCCCTTTTTACCTTTATGTTGATATTAGAATTGCTTCGTTTCTTCGAAACTCTCGCAATTCTACGTCCATTCGGATTCCGTATATTTACTTCGTAAATTACTTCATCCTCATGTACGGCGGGTCTCAAGGTCAAAACGAAATTTATGCAAGCATAATTTCGTTTTGACTTTTCGACCCTATCAACATAATATATCATGGAAGTAGCAAAATTTCCATGCAAAATCCTTAATTTGCTTGACATTATGTTAAAATTCATCTAAACTATATCCCGTATGTGAGCATTCGCTGTCCGTGTCCGGTCTGAATGTTCATCTCAATTATTAAAACAACATTTGAATTATATTATTCGGAGGTAATTATGGCTAATATCAAATCCGCCAAAAAGAGAGTTCTCACAAGCGCAAAGCGTGCAGAGCGTAATCAGGCTGTTAAGTCTGCTGTAAAGACAGAGATCAAGAAGGTTAGAGCTGCTATCGAAGCTGGCAACAAGGAAGAGGCTGCTAAGGCTCTCGTTGCTGCTACATCTGCTATCGACAAGGCTGAGTCTAAGGGAGTATTCAAGAAGAACACAGCTTCTCGTAAAGTTTCTCGTCTTGCTCAGGCTGTAAACAAGATGAACTAATCAGCTTTTTATATTAAATATTTGAAGACTCTATCATCCCCTCTGATGATGGAGTCTTTTTTTATTCCATTTCAGGGTTTTCAATAATGTTTGCAGATAAGCTTCCATGATTCATTTCTCCACCTTCTTATTGACCTTTCTATCATATGATGTTATATTCTAACATGTTGCTGTTTAAAGTAATTCGCAACAAGTACAACTGGTTCGAGAACCTCCCAGTATAAAAAACTAGGCAAATTACATAGACTTTTACGGTATATATGTCATGAAGACCAGTAATGACATTTATATCTTATGGCATAAGGGGCAATAGATACTTTTGACCCTTAGATCATTTTATTTTCTATACGCAAATTTCCAGACCCAATATTCGGAAATTTGCTTTGTCTATAGTCTTTGTCTGTGATGGTTCGCAGATGAAGGCTTTTTTATTTTGTATTAAAAGGTAAAGTTCGAAATCAGAAAATATCCAAATGTGAATTGGCGTCGTAAGCTCCACCAAATTCAAAAACACTCGTCACTTGAGTATGAGGTTAATTATGTCAAAGAAAAAAGTAATAATCGACTGTGATCCAGGAATTGATGACAGCCTTGCTATAATGCTTGCGCTAAAGTCGCCTGAAATAGAAGTTATGGCAATCACAATTGTATGCGGAAACTCTCCTGTATCCATGGGCTTTTCCAATGCCAAGAAGGTATTAAAGTTCATGAACAGGCTTGATATTCCTATCTACATAGGTGAGCCTAGCCCTATAAAGAAAAAATATGTTAATGCACTTGATACTCATGGAGAAGACGGTCTTGGAGAAAGCTTTCTTCCTGAAGTTGATGGATTTGAAAATAGCATGGATGCTGTTTCTTATATGCAAGAAGCTTTGAAAAAAGAAAAGTGCTCCGTTATAGCTCTTGGGCCTATGACCAATCTTGCAAGGCTTATAGAACGAGACATTGATGCCTTTCTTTCAATAGACGAACTCGTAAGTATGGGCGGTTCTTTTAAAAGTCATGGCAACTGCTCTCCTGTTGCCGAGTACAACTACTGGTGCGATCCCGATGCTGCAGCACTTGTATATAAGACTGTCTATGACAACCATAGCCTTATTCATATGGTGGGGCTTGATGTTACAAGGAAGATCGTACTTACTCCAACTCTCTTAGAGTATATGAACCGCTTAAATCCTGAAGTTGGAGATTTTGTAAAAAGAATCACAAAGTTCTACTTCGACTTTCACTGGGAATGGGAACACATTATAGGATGCGTTATCAACGATCCTCTGGCTGTTGCTTATTATCTGGACCGTGAAGTTTGCTCTGGCTTTAGCTCTTTTGTCCAAATTGAAACTCTTGGAATATCAGAGGGACAGTCGGTAGTAGACAGTATGAATTTCTATAAAAAAGAAGCTAATGCCAAAGTCCTTAACGAAGCAGATTGCGAAAGATTCTGGACTATGTTCATATCAAGATTAACCGGCACAAGTCCGGACAAATTAGACATTTTGAAGGAGATAATATAATGAAAAACAAGATCAATGCTTACAAAATATGTATAATCGCACTTGCTGTTGTGATCAACTATATTGGTGGTCAGATAGCTCTTATGCTTAAACTTCCAATCTATCTGGACAGTATGGGAACCTTTATTACTGCTGCCCTCCTTGGTCCTATATGGGGCATGCTCCCAAATCTTTTAAGTGGTCTGATACTTGGCCTGACCATTGATGTATACTCACTTTACTATGCTCCTGTTGGAATACTGCTTGGTTTTATAACAGGTCTTGTATGTCGCAAGGGTATGCCTAAAAAGTTCATGATCTTCCCTGCTGCAGTTATTATCACGCTTCCTACTTCCATTATCAGCGCGCTTATAACAGCTCATCTTTTTGGAGGAATCACTTCATCAGGATCTTCAATCATAGTTCAGCTTATGACTAAAGCAGGTATAGGTCTTACGATCAGCTGCTTCGTCGTTCAATTTATTACTGACTATATTGACAGGATCATCTGCATGTTCGTAGCTTCAAGAGTCATCAAGCTGCTGCCATCTGACATCAAAAAACAGGTAGTTACAAGATTCCAAAAAATATGATTTCTTGAACAAGAAAAATAAATCACGTATTGCGAAAAAAGGCGATGTACAAACTTCAAATTTGTACATCGCCATAATTATCTAATAATAATCCGTTATAATGTTCTTGCCCATGTGATTCCATATACAGATTCCATAAGCTTACGAATCTCATTCATCATAACATCGCAAGCTGAGTGCTCATCACCAAAATGCATAAGACCAATCTTCTGTTTCTTATCTTTAAAGAATACATCCCATCCATCAGATACCTGTTCAATACAGATACGGTTCTTGTGCTCTCCGCCTATCTTATAGAGCTTCTTAGGTACAAGATGCTCATTAAAAAATTCTTTCAGATCATTTGTTGTCATATGCAGCTCCCTTCTGCGATCCTGAAACGTCGCAACCAATAATATGTATATCCAAATAAAGTAAATTTTCGGTAAAGTTTTTAATTACTTTTTGATGTAGTTTTTATTACTACATATAATATACCATGATACCGCTTGCGTGTCCAGTAGACATCAAATTTTTTAGTCTTTACTAGCTATGAAGCGGGACTTATATATCCATCTTCATCAACTTCAATATCAATAGATATCGACTCCATATAGGAATATATACGTTCTTTTTCCTCAGGAGTATCTGCCATAGTAGTAACCCATCCGGACTGGGTTCCGGGAATCATCTGTATCTCAACACACTGCACATCTGTCCCAAGTCCTGATATCTCAACTTCTAAAAGCATAGTATCCAGTGTCTTCTCATTGAACCAGTAATTACCAAGCGAATAAGCTATAAGAGATCCGTTATAGTATTCCATTCCCTGAAGGCAATGAGAATGCGCTCCTATTACAACATCTGCGCCTGCATCTATATATTCTCTTGCAGATGAGGTCTGAGCAGTCTCAAGTGTTGTGGAGTATTCCGTGCCCCAATGAGGAAGTGCTATTACGAAATCGGCATTATAATCAGCCTCTTTAATAGCTTCTACGAATTTCTCAGTATCATAACAGCGCAGAATTCCGGGCGATGTATCTGTAGCCTGCGGCGTCATCTTATTCTTCTCAGCGCGTGATGCAGCAACATATGCTATTGTCACTTCTCCAAGCTTCATGTACACAGGGCTTGAAGCTTCTTCAAGATTTCTTCCCGCTCCAACATAAAGGATATTGTCGGCTTCAAGAGTTTCAAGTGTGTCCAAAAATGCTTCCTCACCGTAATCATAAACGTGATTATTGGCAAGTCCTACTATATCAACCCCAAGCTGATCTAATATAAATACATTTTGCGGATTAGCTCTGAAGGTATAGGCTTTTCCTGCCATAGGTGTTCCGCCATCAGAATAGGTGAATTCATTATTGATCCACATGATATCTGCTGCGTTCATCTCATTTATGTAATCTTCATCTATACAGTTATAGATGTTATCGCCGTTGTTGTGATAGTAGACCATATTGGACCAGGTATCATCAAAGTTGATATCTCCTGCAAAGCAAAGTGTATATGAGAAAAATCCGCCAGGATCTTCCTCTGTCTGCGGTAAGGCATCCGTCGAAACTGATGAATCTATACCTGAGTCTAAAGGACTATCCGCCTGCTCAGATTCTGCGACATCATTGATATCAGCATTAACTGTACCTTCAGCATTATCAGAAGATAAAGATATGGCACTATCGCCACTCGATTCTGAGCTATCAGCACTATCTGCGTCATCTATATTCTTTGCACCGTCAGAAGATGAAGATAAGGCATCATCACTATTTGTTCCTGCACAGGCTGTTACAGATATTGAAATCGTAAATAGACATGCAAGTAATTTCTTTTTCATAAATTCCCCTCATTTATCATATGACAAATATAATTCCAATATAAAAATTATACCAAACTCACTCTATTTATAGCAAAAATCATAATCCATTAAATCTATAATAATTTTAGATTTGCAAAGCCTCATACGATCAAAGTCACGAGGATGCACTGCGGTATTTTCAAACAAATCTAACAAAAAAGCAGGCCCACCAACATGGTGGTACCCGCCTTATTATCGCTAAACTTTATCTTCCTATCGGTGGATGAAGATCCCATTCCGGGAAGCAGCTTGCAAAGCCTTTGAGATTATTAGACAGAACAACGTTCTCCATCTTTTCAATATCTGCATCAGCTGCTCCAAACATAGCTTCAAGATCATCAAAGTCACTGTTTAATTCATTGTTCAGTTCATTATTCATATTTATATCCATGATAACAATAATCTCCCTTCAGATTAAGCTGTAAATATATCAACAGGTTTGTTCTCAAAGTCTGCGGCAATGATCTTGGCCTTGTTCCACTGAGCACAGGCATTCTCGATCCTTGCTTTACCAGCTGCAAGCTGCTCATCATATTTAGCATTGATAGCAAGTAGTTTTTGCTTTTGAACATTGTTTTCCTTAAATCCCTTGAGAATTACATATAATCCGGCAACTGCTACGATAGCCAGTACAGGAGTCTTTACAAGTGCCAGCACTGCGCCAAAGAGTACCAATATGATACCAAGTCCAATCTCTGCTTTAGGCATAATTGAATTAGCTGCCTTAAGGTCAGTCTCACGTCTTGTATTTATTTCATTTGTATACTCAGCACAAAGCCTGGGTGTATCTTCGCCGGTTGCAGTTGTTCCTTCCCATCCGTCTACCTTTACAGTAACTGTTTCAGGGAATTCAGCTTTCTTTTCAGTGATATATGTGTTGTATCCGTTCTTGATATAATCTGTAAGATATGCAACAGCTGTCTTCTTCATGGAAGGCATTACAGGCTTATCTGAGATAACTGTTTTGGTAAGCTGCTGGACAAGATTGAGCATCTGCTCTTTTTTGATACGCTCTTCGAGCTCTGTTTGCTCTCTTGCTCTTTGTTCATTACCATCATAATACTTTACAAGTTCATAATAGTGCTCTTCTTTTCTCAGCTTGTCTTCTTTATTGTCATATCTTCCGATAAGTCCAATAAGACGCTTATCAATAGCAGACTTAAGTGAATCTGAGTCAACAGGAGTATTTTGTATACTATTAAAATTGTCTACGATAGATTCTGCAGAACTGATCCTTCTAATGTAAGCATCAATTCTCTCATATTCTTCAACACTTTGTTTAAGCTCAGGAAAATCATCGCTTGTATCATGAGAAAATCCAAGACAGTACTCTGACCAAAGCTTTGACTGCTCCTCATCTATATTGCTAGTAGTACCGCGTACTTCTCTCATCCACTTGTTAATATAGTCATCACATATATGCTTTTCATCTTCACCGAATATACCATTAGCATAAGCATCGATATACATAAGAGTATCTTCTGAAAAGTTTGATGCATCCTGGTGGGCAAAATAAACTGAAAGCCACTCATAACATGTTGACTGTTTCTGATTTCTTCTGCAGATAAGTGCCATGGTAAGGGCTGTCTTGGTCTCATTTCTCTTAACAGCTTCTTTGATCGCTCTTTCTGCAAGATCTCTGTCATTGCCAATCCATGCAGCTACTGCTACAAGACAAGGTGCGAGCCAGTACTCAGGAGTTGAAAGCATAAGTTCTTCTGAAACTCTTGAGATAGTATCTTTTTTGACAAGTGCAAGATCTGTGGCCTGGAGTACGCCAAGCATTGTATCTCTTACTACAGAATAGTTACTGAATTTCTGCTCAAGCTCCTGACGGACTCTGACAAGTTCATTAGTTGCTCTGTTAAGTGCATTGGATTTGGTCTGATCGATCCTGAAGGCTTCGAACTCTATTCTCAAAGCTTTGAGCTCTTGACTTGTTTCTGCGATCTTTCCGCCCATCTCTTCAACTGAGTCTTTCAGCTTTGAAGTGATGACATCTATATTGTGGATCGTATTTTGAGCATCATAATCAATTCCGATTGTTGTAGTATTACTCATGGGTCTCTCCTCCTTAAACGCCTGAATCTACTTTGAATTTGTTATACTTACTGTGATATACCCCAATGAATTTACCTTTAAATTCATTATCAGGCATAGCATCAAGTACCTCCCCGATAGGTACTATATAATTATCCAGAAAATATTTTGATTTTGACTGCAAAAAGAATGAGTTGTTCACATAAGGTGAATCCGGATTGGTATCAATAGATTTAAGCAGTGCAAAACATGTTTTTGGTATACCGCAATATCCTGCAAGCTCTTTGTACATATCTTTAAGATTATCTGTCAAATAATTGGACGATGTTCTTCTTGCGATAAAATATGGGCAAATGGAATCAAATAAGTCACAAAGCTCTTTTTTATCTTCTTCAGCCTGCATATTTTTGGCAAAAAATTCTATTATTTTTTCTTCAAATGAAGACAGCCTTCTTGCAGATGACTTTATCAGTATCTTCATATCCTGAAGCTCTTCGTACTCAACAGCAACATCATCAACCTGACTGAAGAAAAGGCGAATACTGTCATCCCTCTTTTCTACATACTCATCATAAAATGCAATTATAAAAAGTGCCGGAACATTATCCATTGAAATATTGAGAACATCCATTGCATAATGCCTTGCTTCTTCATATTTACCTTCTACAAAGAAATTAACAGCATTCTTTCTTGCAAGAACAACTTTCCCGTTTGCATTGAGTGTAGCTCTGCTGTAGAACTCTTCTCTGCCGCACTGATTACATGTCAGAAGACGCATCTTAGGATTGAATGTTACATTCGTACTGCCACATCCCCGGCACTGTAATATTTCATTTTCCACCCTAAATAGCCTCCATTCTATGACATAACAGACAGTTTGCTGTTTCTTACTTTCCAGATATTATCTGCATTTTCAATCTGTGCTAATATTTCTTCTTTTGAAGTTCCATCTGCAAGCATACTCTCTAAAGTTGTAATAGCATTATAGAAATCTTCTTCTTCGTATCCTGAAACATTCTGCGCAAGATTATTGCTATAATCAACCTTTTGTTTAAGCTCAAGCACCTTTTTCTTTATATCAGCATCATTGCACATGCCAAGAAGCTGAGCCATCTTGACTGAGATACCTGCATATCTTGATGTCTTCTCATTTATCGCATTACCTGTTGCAACAACTCTGTCGGCATATCTTAAAAGACTGTACACGTATATCAGGTAAACAACCATAGCGATCACATTAAAAGCAGGTATAGCAATACTATAATCACCATCTTTAAGGTATACAAAAACAGAATTGAAGATCACACATACTACAGCATATATACCTGTAGCAAAGACAGGCAGCATCTCTATTTCTGTAGTGTTCCTGCTATGTCTTGAACTTATAAACAGATTAACCAATGCTCCAAGAACAAGTGCTATAAATCCAAAGGCAATGCCTCCCCAGTAATAGAAACCGACATCTGACTTATCTGTAAAAATCAGAATAGACAAAGTCCATAAAGCTGCAAATACAATAAGAACTATAGAGCAAATTTTATTAGCTTTCATATGTATCTCCCTTACTTCAAGTTAATGGTGTTCCGCACTCAAGACAGAACTTAGAACCCGGAACTATTTCTTTGCCACAATTAGGGCACACATTAGCGCCAAGCTTATGACCGCAATTAAGGCAGAACTTGGCTCCCGGAATAATTGGTTCTCCACAGTTTGGACATACTCCAGCTGATGGCTGCTCCATCTTCTGACCGCAGCTAAGACAAAACTTGGCATTTGCAGGATTACTACTGCCGCAGCTTGGACATTTTACCTGGTCCTGTCCTCCTACCTGAGATTGTGGCTGCATATTAACTGTTCCCATAGAACCTTGAGCTATACTATTCATGCCCTGGTTCATGACATTGCCAACTCCAAATCCCATTCCAATTCCCATTCCAGCACCCATAACAGAGCCTGCAGTGCCTTCATTGGAAGCAGCTGCTCCCATAACACCAAAAGCCTGTTCCTGCTGATATGTATAGCCTTCGCGCTGACGCTTTCTCATAATAGCTTCGGATTCAATATCCATCTTGCTGGCATTACCCTGTGCTTCAAGCTGTTTCTGCTTTCTTAAGATCTTCATTTCATTTACAAGACGCAGATCTTCATCAGGGGCATTAATACTGTGAAATGAGAAGTTATCAAGAGTCAGACCAAACTCATCAAAATGAGGTACAAGCTCTTTATATATTTTGTCAGAGAAATCTCTTAGATATGCACTGATTTTAAGAATACCTATATTCTCACGAATAATGGCATTAGCAAGAAGATCAGGAACATACTCAAGAATCTTGGCACGCATGAATCTGATAAGCTCATCACGTGTATAGTCAGCCTGAGTTCCTACTACCTTTCGTATAAATTTATTAGCATTGATAACAGAGACCGTTGTATCTTCATGCTCAAGATGAACGCCAAACATACCCTGCGCTCTTACATGAATATTGACTTCTTCTTCGGGATCTACGACATTTATAGGCTGCTGAGTTCCCCATCCCAGCTCATTCATATAAGTTGTATTAATAAAATATACTGTAGAATGAAATGCAGACTCGCCTCCTGTTAATGCATGGGTCATATTCCTGAAAGGCGCAAACCTGCTATCACCTGTATCAAGCTTGATCTTGCATGGCCCCTCGAATACAGCTACCTGTGATTTTCCATCAAGGCTGGAATCTGTCGAGCTTCCAGCGTTAACATTGTTGACAAAAAAAGCCATCTGAGATGGCGCAACTATAAGATAAGAGCCATTAGGAAAATCCTCATACTGATGCTTGTGAACAATAATTGAAGCCTCATGTTCAGAAGCAGGTTCCCATTTAATGACTTCTGTAGAGAAAGCACCGAGTATTCCTCCGCCTTGCTTCTCTTTTCCATTATTACCGGCAAATAAAGCCATTTTTCTCCCTCGCTTTCACTTCTTCATGCTATATATTATAAGTAGCAAAGCCATAGACTTTGTACCATACCGATATATTTTACACCTCTAAACTTTCTAATTCTACTATATTATGAAATATTTGTTAACTTTTTATAAAAAATAAATCCAGGCAATACGCAATTTGCCCGGATTTATTTACACATATACCATTAAAATATTAACTAAATTATAAGTAAACTTAAAATATCACTTATCTTAATCTGACATGATTGGCTGAGTGAAGTCTACAACGGGATGTGCAGGCTCTGTTGTAGGAACTACAGATACAGCCCTTAAAACAGGTCCTTCTCCGTTGTATTCCTTAACAAACTCTCTGTCAACTTCAGCTGTTATCTCTACCCAGTCCTTCTCATTAAGCTCACCCGTTTTGTCATAATAGCAAGAGAAGCCAAGGAACTGCATATCCTGTGCACAGCAGTTCATAGATAGACGCCCAGGAACAAATTTTCCTTCCGGAAGGTCCTTTGGCTTAGCTACAAGAGCCTTAAATCTAACCTTCTTGCCCGCATAACGATCTGTATGCTCAAGTGCATCAAGATAGAACATTCCATAACCATAATTGTTAAGATCTATAGGATCTGCTTTAAGATCAAATGGAAGATCCTCATCAAGAGTTACATCTACCTCTCCGTTTCTGTCTTCAAATATGATCTCTGCCTGCTGATTTACAGCCTTAACATTTCTCTTGAAGCCAGGGAGCTTCTCATTGAAGCCGTCGCATCTGTTAAAGAGGATCATGTCACTCTTTCTGATCTGCTCTACGAGCATAGACTTCATATTAGTATAGTACATTTCGAATGTTGCACAGTTGATCATAGTGATCTGCTGCTCAATATTCCAGTTTTTAGGAAGGTGGATGTTTCTTGGATCCCACATTCCGTTGAACTCTATAAGAACTCTTTCAGGATTGTACTTGTTCTCAAAGCTCTGAAGCTTGGCAACAGTAAAGTCTGATTCATCCTCTACTACTACTTTGACAGAATTAGTTGACTTAAGGAGCTTTTCCTCATAGTCATTCTCGCCCTCTTCGCATACTACGATAAGTGTAAGTCCGTTACTGCGAAAATAAGGCTGCGCAATTGTATAACGGAAGAAATCAGTCTTGCCGCTATCCAAAAATCCATTAATTATATAAACGGGTTTCATTGTTACTTTCCCTTTCAATCCAAACACGCGATCTACCTCGCTCTAAACAAATTATTAATCTCTTCTGCGGAAAAGATTCTCAAGAGCATCTTCCTTAAGACCTGAACCGATAACTACGATCTTACCTGTAACATCAGCATGACCTTCACGGATCTGTGTCTCATCAGGAACATAATCGAACTCGATCCATTTTCCTTCAGAATCTTCAACCATACCTTTAGAACGAAGAATTACGCCATACTTTTCATCATCTTCAAGCTTAGAAAGCATTGTCTCAATGTCAGCCTTTGAATACTTAACAGGAGTCTCAAGAGCCCAGCTCTGGAATACCTCGTCAGCATCATGTCCGCCATGGTGATGGTGGTGATGATGGTGGTGAGAATCGCTATGGTGAACGATAACACCTTCTTCATCAGGTTCCTCGTCATGATCATGGTGGTGATGGTGATGATGCTCGTGCTCATCCTCGTCCTCATCATCGTGGTGATGGTGGTGATGCTCGTGCTCATCCTCGTCCTCATCATGGTGATGGTGGTGGTGATGCTCGTGCTCATCCTCATCTTCATCATCATGGTGATGCTCATGCTCATCTTCGTCTTCATCACGGTGCTTCATCATCTCTTCAAGAAGCTCTTTCTCAAGATCATGATTACCTTCAAATGTATCAAGGATCTCCTTACCATCAAGCTCAGCAAGAGGAGTTGTGATAATAGTAGCCTTCTTATTAAGAGTACGGATAAGTTCTACAACTTCTTCGATCTTGGCATCATCAGACTTATCTGTACGTGTAAGGATGATAGTACCAGCGCTTTCAATCTGATTAGAGAAGAACTCACCAAAGTTCTTGATATAAACCTTAGCCTTAGTAACATCTACTACTGTTACTGCGCTGTTAAGCATCATATCAGGGAACTTATTAGTTACATTCTTGATAGCTTCAGCAACTTCTGAAAGCTTACCAACACCTGATGGCTCAATGATGATACGCTCAGGTGCGTATTTATTCATAATCTCTGTAAGGTTGGTATCGAAATCTCCAACAAGTGAACAGCAGATACAACCTGCATTCATCTCGCGGATCTCAATTCCGGCCTGCTGAAGGAATCCTCCATCAACACCAACTTCACCAAATTCATTCTCTATAAGAACTGTCTTGGTTCCTGAAAGAGCCTCTGCAAGAAGCTTCTTGATAAGAGTTGTCTTTCCTGCGCCAAGAAAGCCTGAGATAATATCTACTTTTGTCATAATATAAACAACCTTCTTTCTGACTAATAATTTACATTTTTACATTTAATTGCAAATCCTTTGCAACAACACCAATTTTATTCCTCATGTTAGCCATAGTCAATAA
>NZ_JAILQF010000481.1 GCF_024699075.1 Butyrivibrio sp. | reverse complement strand
GAGAGGCTTGTAGCTGACGGCGTCAAAGAGGTAATGCTTCTTGGACAGAACGTAAACTCTTATGGAACAGGACTTCCTGAAGACAGAAAGATATCTTTTGCCAAACTTCTTAGTGAAGTATGTAAGGTTGAAGGGCTTGAGAGAGTAAGATTTATGACACCTCACCCCAAGGATCTGTCTCAGGAGCTTATAGATGTTATTAAGGCAAATCCTAAGGTTGCAAGACATATACATCTTCCTCTCCAGTCAGGAAGTACTGAGATTCTTAGAAGGATGAACAGAAAGTATACAAGAGAGCAGTATCTTGAGCTTGCACTTAGAATAAGGCGTGAATTGCCGGATGCAGCAATTACCACTGATATAATCGTGGGATTCCCCGGTGAAACAGATGCCGATGTTGATGATACAATTGATATAGTTAAGCAGGTCAAATATGATAATGCATTTACTTTCATCTATTCAAAGCGTACAGGTACGCCTGCTGCTGGCTTTGAGACCAAATTGTTAGATGAAGAGGTAAAGCGTAATTTTGACAGACTTTTAAAGGTTGTTCAGGAAACTGCGCATGCCCAGTCAGCGCGTTTTAATGATACAGATCAAAGAGTCCTTGTTGAGTCACTTAATGAACAGGATTCAAGTCTTGTTACAGGTCGTATGTCCAATAATACACTTGTACATTTTAAAGGCGGGGAAGATCTGATCGGCAGTTTTGTAGATGTCCATCTTGATGAATGCAAGGGATTCTACTATCTGGGTCATATGATTTGAAATTACAATAATCATGGGTCTTTTTGTAAGATCTGATATTCAAAGGCTTTATGGAAAACTTGTCATATGATCTGATCAGCAAAAGATTTACAGACAGCAGTGAGATTACGTAAAAGGCTAAAAGTAACTAGAGTGGAGGAGTACTTTTGGATACAAAAGTAGAAACAACGGGAACAAGTGAAAATTTTGCATCAAAGCCTGATATTACCAAAGTATCACCAATGATGCAGCACTATCTTAAAACTAAAGAGGAGAATCCGGGATGCCTTCTTTTTTACAGGCTAGGTGACTTCTATGAGATGTTTTTTGAGGATGCTGAGATAGTCAGCAGGGAACTTGAGCTTACACTGACAGGTAAGGCCTGTGGTCTTCCTGAAAGAGCTCCTATGTGCGGAATTCCTTATCATGCAGTAGATTCATATCTTACAAGACTTGTTAAGAATGGACACAAGGTTGCTATCTGTGAGCAGGTAGAAGATCCCAAACAGGCTAAAGGCATTGTCAAAAGAGATGTAATAAGAGTCGTAACACCCGGAACCAATATTGACGCTTCGTCACTTGAAGAGACTCAGAACAACTACATAATGTGCCTTTGCTACGGCTCTGATATTACAGGCTTATCTGTATGTGACGTATCAACAGGTGATTTCTATCTTACTGAATGTTCTAAACTAAGGAATGTTCTTGATGAAATTGCCAAGTACCGTCCGTCGGAGATTATCTGTAATGAAGCTTTCGTCATGAGCGGAGCAGATCTTGATGACCTAAAGAGCAGGATGGGTATTACTATCTATCCTCTTGATGCCAGATATTTTGATGAAGATACCGGCAAGAAAGCTATAATGAACCAGTTCCATGTAAACTCGCTTATAGGTCTTGGAATTGATGATTTTAAAGTTGGTACAGTCTCTGCAGGTGCAATGATCCAATATCTTATTGAGATGGCTAAGTCAGATCTGTCCAACATAACTCATATTTCGCCTTATCTTACAAGCAAGTATATGCTTCTTGATACTTCTACAAGACGTAATCTTGAGCTTACAGAGACTCTTCGTGATAAGCAAAAAAGAGGAACTCTTCTCTGGGTGCTTGATAAGACCAAGACTGCAATGGGCGCAAGAATGCTAAGAAGCTATATAGAGCAGCCTCTTGTGGATATAGATGAGATGAAGGCAAGGCAGGATGCTGTTGATGCACTTTTATGCAATTCAGTATCCCGTGATGAGATAAGAGAGTATCTTGCTCCTGTTTATGATCTTGAAAGGATAATGAGCCGTATAAGCTATAAAACAGCTAATCCTCGTGACCTTCTTTCCTTCAGAAATTCTATCAGGATGCTTCCTGCACTTCGTATAGCTCTTGAAGACATGAAGGGCAATACTGAGCTTGACAGGATCTATGAAGATATAGATGAGCTTAAAGATATATATGATCTTATTGACAGTTCTATAGTTGAAGAGCCGCCTCTTACAATAAGAGAAGGCGGAATGATCAAGGATGGTTATAGCCAGGATATTGATCACTTCAGACAGGCCCGTTCCAATGGAAAACAGTGGCTTGCAGAACTTGAGGCCAAGGTCAAGGAAGAGACCGGTATCAAGAATCTTCGTATCAAATACAGTAATGTATTCGGATATGCTTTTGAAGTAACCAATTCCTTCAAGGATCTTGTGCCAGATACTTTTACAAGAAAACAGACTCTTACTAACTGCGAGCGTTATACAACACCTGAGCTCAAAGAGCTTGAGGATACAATTTTAAATGCAGAAGATAAGCTTAATGGTCTTGAGTATGAGGCTTTTTGTGATGTGAGAGACAAGGTCTGCAGCCAGATACAGAGAATCCAGCGTACAGCTAAGGCTATAGCAGCACTTGATGTATATGCATCTCTTTCTTTTGTTGCAGAAAGAAATCATTTCGTTAAGCCGGTTCTTTCAGAGAACGGAACTATCCGTATCAAAGAAGGAAGACATCCTGTTGTAGAAGCTATGATGGATCGCACAGATCTTTTTATATCAAATGATACATTCCTTGATGACAAGAAGCACCTGATATCTATCATCACAGGTCCTAATATGGCAGGTAAGTCAACTTATATGAGACAGACTGCTCTTATAGTCCTTATGGCTCAGATAGGAAGCTTTGTACCCGCTACAAGCGCAGAGATCGGAATTGTTGACAGAATCTTTACAAGAGTCGGAGCAAGTGATGACCTTGGAAGCGGCCAGTCAACATTCATGGTTGAGATGAATGAGGTTGCCAACATCTTAAGGAATGCAACCAATAAGAGTCTCCTTATCCTTGATGAGATAGGAAGAGGAACTTCCACTTATGACGGCCTTTCCATCGCGTGGGCTGTTATAGAGCATATAGCTAACAGGAAGTATCTTGGTGCCAAGACCTTATTTGCAACTCATTATCATGAACTTACTGAGCTTGAAGGCAAGATAGATTCTGTAAGGAATTATTGCATTGCGGTAAAAGAAAAAGGTGATGACATAGTATTTCTTCGTAAGATCATAAAGGGCGGCGCAGATAAGAGCTATGGTATAGAAGTTGCAAGGCTTGCAGGAATTCCTGTTATGGTAACAGACAGAGCCAAGCAGATATGTGCGCAGCTTGTTGACAGCGATATTACTGAGAAGGTTCAGCAGATAGCTGCTCTTACTGATGACAGATCAGCCAAGAAGTCAGCACCAAAACATTATGATCAGGTTGACCTCAATCAGATGTCCTTGTTTGAGAGCGTTAGTGATGAAGATGTTCTCAAAGAGCTTGAGGAGATCGATATAACCAATATGACACCTATGGATGCACTCAATACACTTTATAAGCTTCAGAGTGACCTTAAGAACCGTTGGAAGGGGAACGTAAGCTAAGAGGGAGGAAAGTATGGCGCAGATTCATGTACTTGACAAAAATACAATTGATCAGATCGCTGCAGGAGAAGTTGTCGAAAGGCCTTCAAGCGTAGTTAAAGAGCTAGTGGAAAATGCCATGGATGCCGGCGCCAAAGCCATAACCGTGGAAATCCAGGGCGGCGGTATTGATCTTATCAGAATTACTGATAATGGCTGTGGTATAGAAAGAAGCGAAGTCAAAAAGGCCTTTTTAAGGCATGCGACAAGTAAGCTTTCAAATATCGGAGATCTCTTTACCCTTAGAACTCTTGGATTCAGAGGTGAGGCGCTTTCCAGTATATCCGCTATAGCACAGGTTGAGATCGTAACAAAGACTGCTGACAGTCTTACAGGTATTCGCTATACTGTAAATGGCGGAGAAGAGGGAGAGCTTGAAGAAGTTGGAGCACCTAATGGTACTACGATCATAGTTCGTAACCTTTTTTATAATACTCCTGCAAGAAAGAAATTCCTTAAGTCACAAAGGACGGAAGGAAGCTACGTTTCAGATCTTATAGAGCATCTTGCAATGGACAACCCTGATGTGTCTTTCCATTTCATAAACAATAAGGATGATCGTTTTCATACATCAGGTAATGGTGATCTTAAAGAGCTTATATACAGGATATATGGGCGTGATGTGTCAATGGCACTTGTGCCTATCAAATGTGAGGCAGACGGAATACTTCTTGAAGGTTATCTTGGAGAGCCTACTCTTAACAGATCAAACAGGGGCTTCGAGAACTTTTTTGTTAACGGAAGATATATTAAAGACAGGATGATATCTCTTGCTATAGAAGAGGGATACAAGCAGTATCTGATGCAGCATAAGTTCCCTTTCTGCGTCCTTCATATAGTGATGGATCCTGATCTTATTGATGTTAATGTTCATCCATCCAAGATGGAAGTTAAGTTCCAGAATCAGCGCACACTGTTTGAATTTATAAGAATAAATGTCGAGCAGGTACTTAAGTCTCACGAAATGATCCCTGAAGCTCTTCGCGATGAGCAGGATGATCTTCGTGCAGCAGCACTTGCGGCAAAGAGAGATTCTGAGGCAAAGGAAGCAGCACTTGCTGCAAAGAGAGATTCTGAATCAGTATCTGAAGAGAATGAGAAAGAGCTTAGTTCAGCAGTGCTTGCAGCCAAGGCTTCTTCCGGTAATATGACAGGAAGCTTCCATGGTGAATATTCAGAGAGTGGTAGACAGCTTGGCGCTAATATCTTCATGAATGAAAGTAGTGATGATCCTTCTTCTCATCCCAAGAATACCAAGAATCTTGTCACTTTTATAGATGATGATGAAGGTGATGGAGACAGGGCAGATACTGAAGGCGGCGTATATAAAGCTGATAATGAAGGCAGTGGATATAAGGCTGATAATGAAGGCAGTAAAGATAAAGCAGATAATAATGCTGCAGATACTGTAAGATACGAAGGCCATGTAGAGCCATTTGAAGCTACAAGATATGAAAAGCTTCATAAGCAAGACAATAAGCCTGTATAT
>NZ_JAILQF010000433.1 GCF_024699075.1 Butyrivibrio sp. | reverse complement strand
ATCTGTGACATGGATATAGATCGTGTCAGGATGCTCAAAGACATGGATGAAAAGATTCAGAAGATTCCTAGAAATCCTGCATTTATGTGGCTTTCAAGTCGTGAATTTTCTAAGGTGCTTGGTTATAAATCATATAATGACTTTTTGGATGCATCATTTTATTTTGAGGTCAATCTGACTCAGAACAGTATTATCGAGATGCATATGAGCGATAAAGATGTACTGAACTACAAGGACTATAAAGACAGGCTTAACGATTATGATGGCGTCATCAAGGATATGATAAACCTTGCAGTTGACATACAGGATATAGAGGCTGCTTCAATCTTTTTTGACAGAAAGAATATCATAAGAGAATATGAGGCCGGCAATGAGTTCGGCTCCATCGAATTCAGATCATACGCCAAAGGCAAGATGTTCTGGCTTCACAGCATATACCAGGTTGTAAAGTCGGATGAGACAGGAGAGCTTTTTGCATACTTCCTGGATTATGACGTTGATGAGTACAGAAGGAAGCTCCTTAAAGAAAAAGAAGCTGTGGAAACAGACTGTCTTACCGGCCTTCAGAACCGATATAGCGCAGTTCCGGTAATACGTGATTATCTGTTCAAGAATGCTGAGAATTCTTCAGCTCTTATCATGATAGATCTTGATGACTTCAAGCATGTCAATGACAGATATGGTCATGGCTGCGGTGATGAGATGCTTAAGGCCGTTGCAGAAAAGCTTAAGCACAAATTCGAGCTTTATGGAATAATATGCAGACTTGGCGGAGATGAATTCCTTGGGCTTCTCATGAATAAGTCTATGGATTTTACTAATGAATTTTTGAAAGATCTGCTAAAAGAGCCTGTGACTATCGAATATGAAAATGAGACGATAAGCTGCAGGATGTCGGCGGGGTATTGCATGTATCCTAAGCAGGGCAGAGAATATCATCAGCTCTATCAGATGGCGGATAAGGCTATGTATGCTGCTAAGCACGCGGGCAAAGGTGGATTTTGTATTTATTCTCCTGGCAAATATGAAGATAAGTTTGCAAATATTGAACTTACTACTGATGAGATACTTGAAACAATGCCTGGTGCATTTGCAGTATGTGAAGCTTCTATGGAGAGCCCATTACTTCTTGTAAACAGTGAATTTACAAGGTTCTTTGGATGTAGTTCTGCTACGCAGCTTCATGGTTTTTGTAATGGGCAGATGATCAATCTGATAACCAAAGAGTATAGGGATACTATCATAGACAATATCTATAGCGGTTTTGAAAATTATTCGGGGCAGACTCTTAAGATGCTGGTTGGATTTAATCTTTATGACGGATCAGAAGTTAAGAATATGTGTCACATAAGATTTACCAGGACTAGAGAGGGTAACAGGCTTCATATTCTGATCACATGAATAGTTGTAACTAAGGATTAGGGCCACAGACGGGCTTTAAGATAATAAATTTCATTGCGCGCATGCGCGGAAAGCGGGGTAATAATGGTTATAGTAAAATCTCAGACATTTACAACAGAGCGTGAACTTAATGAGTATATTATGAACAAGATGTCAGATCCTTCCAAAAAGGATCCTGCCTTTAAAGTACATAGAATCACTCCAATTGTATTAACATATTCAAGTGGTAAGGGTGAGGAATTCGCTATTGTCTCTACAGTTAACTATGTGCTTGAAAGTGAAGAGACTCTCAGTACCAAAAAAGAATATTAAATGGTTGAACACAGGAGGTTGATGCATGGGCGATAAAATAAACATTTGTCTGGACATTGGTGGAACCAAGATTCTTGGTGCTGTATTTGATGAAAAGGACAAGATAGTCTACAGGCTTAAGAAGAAGACCAAAGAAGGCGGAGATAGTGCCGGTAATGTCGAAGAAGTCATTATCAGCGTTGTTGACGAGCTTATCAAGGAATCCGGCATAGACAAAAAAGATGTTAACGCAATTGCAGCAGGAGCTCCCGGTGTCATAAACCAGAAGGACGGAATTATTCTCTTTTCCCCAAATCTGCCCTGGAAAAATTATGATATCAAATCACCTATCAAAAAGAAATTTGGTGTGCCATTTTATATCGGCAATGATGTAAATGTTGGCGTTCTTGGCGAGTACAAATATGGTGCAGCCAAGGGCTATAAGAATGTTGCGGGTTTCTTTGTAGGGACAGGCATGGGCGGTGGCCTTATTTTAAATGGCGAACTCTTTACAGGTAATGAGTTTAAGGCTGCGGAATACGGTCACATGATCCTGGATCCTGAGGGACCTTTGTGTAACTGCGGTCAAAGGGGCTGTCTTGAAGCATTTTCAAGTAAGCAGGGCATGTCAGCTTATATAAGACAGCAGGTGTCCCGCGGTCGTAAGAGCGAGATGGCTGATGCTGTAGAAGGCGGCGTATTCAAGAGTAAGATCCTTAAAAAGGCTCTGGAAAAAGAAGATAAGGTTGCCATGGAAGCTGTCGACAGGGCTTGCCACTATCTTGCGATCGCATCTGGTAATATGATCAACACAATTAGCCCTGA
>NZ_JAILQF010000415.1 GCF_024699075.1 Butyrivibrio sp. | reverse complement strand
CGTTTCTTCGAAACTCTCACATCTACGTTCCACTCCGGTCGGCGCAAAACAGACATCCCCCGGATGTCTTGCGCCCTCAAACATTCGCAAATCCGCACTACGTGCTACTTTGCTCATGTTTTGCGGGTCATAAATTCATATTCGATTTCGAGCAAGCTCGAATCGAAATGACTTTTGACCCTTACGTCATATTATTTTTTGTATTGATACTCAGTTACTACATACTCGCCATACGACATAGTTTGTTTAACCACATTACCATACTCATCATATTCATATGTTATTACAGCAGTATCATCTTTTGCTTCAATGATATTGCCGTAGTCATCGTATGTATATTCTGTTTCTGATATGGTATATTTGTTGCTGTCATATAGATTATAGTTTTTGGCATATACTTGATCCCCATACCAGTTATATCTGTATTCATAGTTCAATTGATCATTGTAATAGCCTGTCCTATGTGATAGCGTACCATCTTCACGATATTTACTCTCTATGACATATACATTAGAATCAGATCCATCGTCCAGCGTATCTGTCTCCTTTATGCAATTACCATCTGAATCATATTCATATTCTACAAAATAGTGTATACCTTGATCTTCATACTCCTTTGAAATCAAGTTTCCGAGTGTATCATATTTATTTGTATATTCACAAATGGCATCTGAATTATAGGTCTTAGTAGAAATATTTCCATGGTCATCATATGTATATTCAGTAGTGCCATCATTAGCCGTAACAGTTTTCAGCTTTCCATCATCATAATATTCAAAAGTATTGGAAAAAACTAACGTTCCATCTTCTGTATAAACAGATTCTGTCTTACTAATAATGATCGGACTAGTAGGACTATCCAGAAATGATAGCTTTTCCCCTAATTCCTCTTCCTCGTCTACTTCTTCATTTTCTACTGCTTCTTCAGAGTTACTTACATTAGAGCTATCGATACTAATACTATCCTCTGTAGCCGAAACATCTGACACCGCTTCAATTGATGAAACCACATCAGTAGAGCTATTAGTTATATCATCTACTTCAGCACTATTACATGCTGTTAAACATATGCCCATTACTATGATAAATCCCAACAATGTATTATTTTTCATACTAATTCCCATCTCTTAATTCATTGTTAACAGATACTCTGAATTTAATACCTGCAACAAAAGTATTGTAATCCTATTATTTCTGACTTCATCACATCTACTTTCATCATCAAAAACATCTTTTTCAAGCACATTCATTTTTTCAACCAGATCAATATATTCCTCTGCAAGTTGTTTACTAACAAGCTTCTTGTCTGTCAGTCCTTCTAAACCCTCCATCTTTTCAAGCAACAACTCTGACAAACTGTCATAATCAAGTTCATCAATCTCATAATCCTGGATATATTCATAGAACTCCTCAGAATCTTCAAGGCATAATAAATAATTAGAATAATCAAACATATTTACTTCTGAAATTTCTTTTTCAGAAATAGTACCCTCATAAATATTCACGCCCAATTGATAATCAATAGACATAAGCATTCCAGCCATTAACTCATATTCTGTTTTCAACAATGATGGCGCCATCTCCTTGTACATACTTCCTGGGACGGCCCCACTAACACCATATAATGAATTGATGTATATCAAATAGTTTGCCTCAAAAACATCCCAGCTTTCTAGCATATCATTGAATGCTTCTTTTTTATCATCGCTTAAAAGTGCATCTATTTCTGCTTTAGTATTCGCTATCTCTTCATCCCATGTAGCGCTTATTGTGTCAAAGCTACTATTACCATCACTTTCTATATAATTTTCTATTATCACTGCTGAAAAATTTTTATAAAATGAATCCTGCTCAATACATAATATTTCTGAATCAGCCGAAAAGCCAGTAATATAGATATCACTATAATCAACTGCATTTGTATCTTCATATGATACTTCTTTCGATACCTCAACGGTACTTTCCTCAGCTACATTAGTTTCACTTTCACTGCTACTACTTACAGAATTAGCACCAGCTGTGCTTGTAGTTTCTATTGAAGTTACTCCATTAACAGTTTCATTCCTACACCCTGTTAAAAGTATTGCAAAACACAAAATCGTTAATAATCTAATCTTCATATCTATAATGCTCCTTTTACTAATGCAATATCAAATACCTTGTTTTCTGCGCTCATTTAGTTCCCTATTAAAGTGAATTTTGAGTGGTTCTAAGCCGTCATGAATAATTCAGGTTAAATGATATCTTAAGAGAAACTTATGTCTATGTCCATGATTATAGTCTTTATTCATGAATACTATTATATATGTTAACTACCTGTTGATCTGTAGTGTCTTAGTGCCAGATGAAATAATACTGTCATAATTCCAAATACCACAAGGCCCGAAAGAGGTGTAACTACTGCTGCAAGCCATGACCATCCATAAAGGGGCTTATTCAGGATCCAGGATGCAGGCACGTGGAGAGTAAGTGCAAATGGAGCAACAACTGTAAACAGTGCCCTAAGAGGAAGTGGGTAAACATCAATTGGATACTGGCATGCGCTTCTTCCGCCGTAAGTTATAGCATTTACTATCTCTACTGATTTTACACTAAATATACAAAAGATAGCTTCTATCATGAAAAGCCCCAATATCAGAAGACAGCTCATAGCTATTGACTCTATGAGAACCAGTACCTTAAGAGGGCTCCATACTATACCTGAAAGCCTGCTACCGATAATAAGTGCAGTCGTTCCAACAGCGATACAGGTTATCCTTCTTGGGTCAGTTCCCGAGCACATAACCTGAGTCATAACACCTCTTGGTCTTATAAGAAAGGTATCAAGACGCCCTGTTCTTACCATGGACGGGAAGTCTCCTGTTATACCTCTTCCAAACATCTCTGTCAGATAAAAAGATACTGACATCATTCCAAAAAAGAAATAAAGATTGCCACCTGACCATTCCTTAAGGCTCTGAAATCTGTCAACAATAAGGATGACTGCCATCATCTCGCCGCCTTCCATTACAAGCTGAGCAAGGGTCTGCATGATAAATGAGCTTGGGTATTGAAGCTGACTTCTTATAAGCATCACCATTGATTTTAAATATAGTCGTAGTGTATTCATTTTGATCCTCTGTGTTGTATCGTTTGATGTGAAACATCGTACGTACTTCGAAGTCCGAAGTTTGAGCTGCTAATATTACTTATAAAATTGTAATAATATTTTTAGTATATTAGCCGCCCTGTACGATCATCCTTTTCTTATTCTGATTCCACATATATGCTCCAAGAGCTACAAGAACCACTACCCAAAAGCCCTGTATCATATAAACTCTAAGTACGCTCTCAAGGCCGTAGTCTCCAGTATAGATTCTGATCGGTGCATCAAGAAGCTGTGCATAAGGAAAAAGAGTTATGACCTTCTGCCAGCTATCCGGGAAAAGAGTAAGCGGTATAACATTACCTGAAAGAGTCATCATCAAAAGATTAAGAAGTCCCTGCATTCCCCTAGGGTCCAGGGTTATCATGGTAAATGCCACAGTAATATTTTCAAGAGCGCATACGCATAAAAGTCCCAGTACAAGTGCAGGAACAGCTGCCATGAGTGAAGCCGGTGAAGAAGGAAGGTTCATGCCCCAACCCTTTGGAAGAAGAAATGCCATAAAGAGCATAGGAACAGCTCTCATAACGCTTCCCATAAGCTTAAGCGCCATGATCCTTGCGTAGTAAAAACCGTACATATTTACAGGACGGCACATATCATAGGAGATATCTCCTGTCCTTATTTTGTCTAAAAGCTCTGAATCAGATGCCAGCATCATTCTGAAAAATCCCTGCTGTATCCATACATAGGTTGCGACATTCTCAATAGGTATAGACTGCGGATGTCCTTCATAAAGAGCCCTGTAAAGGGCAACCAGTATAAGTCCGAAGAACATCTGGCATAGCATGCCGCCTATCATTGCGCCCCTGTACTGAAGCTCCATACGAAGACGCATTTTAAAGACTGAAATATAGGATTTCATAGATCAAGCTCCTTGTACATAGCAGCAATAAGGTGATCAGTATTCTCTGGTTCAAGCGTAAGCTCTTTAATATTACCTGCATCCTGAAGTATAGAAAGAAGCCTTGCTGTTGGAAGCTTAGATGGCTCATAGCTAATCTCAAGACCGTCTTCAGTCTCTTTACATAAAACCCCTTCAGGAAGATTCATACATGATACTGAGGCATTATATTTAACCTTTACATTACGTACCTTATCGAAGCGCTCAAGAAGATCCGGAAGCTTTCCATCAAAGAGTTTCTTGCCATGTCCAAGCACCATTACCCTTGAACATAAGGCTTCTATATCTTCCATATCATGGGTTGTG
This sequence comes from Butyrivibrio sp., assembly GCF_024699075.1. Next base: position 1,404 of record NZ_JAILQF010000415.1, on the reverse strand, counting down.
AGCATGATGGTCGTGCCATACTCCTTATTTTCCCATTTTAAAAAGTCGCGGAGTGATAACTTACTTACAGCGTCAAGTCCTATTGTCGGTTCATCAAGGAAAAGAAGCCCCGGCCTATGAAGGAGGGATCCGCAAAGCTCTGCTCTCATTCTCTGTCCAAGGCTAAGAAGACGAAGAGGCGTTCTCATAAGTGGCTCAAGATCAAGTGCCCCCGCCAGCTCATGAAGCCTGTCTTCATAATCTTTTTGAGGAATTCTGTATATATCCTTTAAAAGACTATAGCTGTCTATGATAGGAACATCCCACCAAAGCTGGCTTCGCTGACCAAAGACAACACCGATATTTTTAACATGCTCTTTTCTGTTTTTCCAGGGAACAATACCGCCTACTGTAACTTCGCCGCTATCAGGTGTAAGAATACCTGACAGGATCTTGACTGTAGTTGACTTACCGGCTCCGTTAGGGCCTATGTAACCTACAAGTTCTCCCTTTTCGACAGAAAAAGATATTCCCTTAAGGGCATTTACGGTTTCCTTATCCCTTAAAAGCTTTCCCTTCTCTCTTTTCTTTTTGACTACAAAATCTTTCTTTAAATTATTAACATTTATATAACTCATACTAACCTCATGGTGCGAGCAACGCGAGCGACTAAAGGAGTTAATCTCCGATTAACTCCTCACCTCAATGGCGCGAGCAGTACTTCTTTCCACGTATCCGTAAGCTTTTCAAGACTCCATGCAGCATTAGCTGGACTTGTGGATGGCATACATATAGCTTCTCTATTAATTTTATTCTTTGTGTATTTGTTAAAAAATTTCTCTGCAGTCTTACCATTAACGATTATGGTCTTTATATCTGCTGCCTCTAATATTTCTGAAAGATCATTGGCTACAACATTTGTAATGCTTGAATCTGATGAGCCCTTGATATCGCAGGATTTAATAACATCCCAAAGAGCAATATGATGCTTATGCAAAAGCTCACTTTTCTCTTCGATCGTAGATGGGACCGCTTCATCAAATATACCTGCTATCAGCTTCCAAAAACGGTTCTGCGGATGTCCGTAAAAAAATAATTGTTCTCTTGATTTTACAGATGGAAAACTACCCAGAATCAGTATCTTAGAATCTTGATCATATAAAGGCGGAAATGGATGAATTACATGTGTCATGTCTGCATCTCCCTTATATAAATTCGTAACCTATAATTTATCATAGCGGCGTACTTATGCGCAACAAAAAAAGCCTCAAAGATGAGACTTTTTTATACTTTTTTGCATTTATGACTTTACTTTTTGATCAGATTTGAAAACTCTAAAGCTTTTCCTATATCTCCGTCAACTTTGAGCTTACCCAGTGTAAAAGCAGCCACAGGATCAAGCTTTCCTGAAATAAGCTTGTTAAA
>NZ_JAILQF010000409.1 GCF_024699075.1 Butyrivibrio sp. | reverse complement strand
AATGGCAACTTCTCCAGGTGTAAGATATCCAATCTTCTCTCTTTCTGCAAGAAGTCTGTCTTTTCCTGCAGCCATATATATTGCAGAGTCTACGCCATCACCGATCGCCACTTCCGGATTAGCCGTATTAACGATCACATCCGCATTCACTTTTGTAATATCATTTCTTATGATCTGAAATGCCATACTCAGAAATCCCCAGAATTTTATTTATTTCTAAGAGTTAATGTCACTTTATTTACTATCTTATGATATACAACAGCAACAACTATAGTCAGTATTATCGTAACTATATTTATTATAATGTTTTTAGCATCAAAAGTATTATTGATCTTATCACACGCAAAGTGCACTACCTTTAAGATCTTCTCCTGAAAAAGATATGTTTCTAGCGTTATCGCACCGCCCAGGCCGCATATCTTATAAAAAAGCTTTCCTTTGATCAGGTCAAAAAAAGCCGCAAGTATAAATAAAACAGGAAGTGTCAAAAAGACATAAATCAGATATTTCCATGGATACAGCAGTGTATCAAAACGGATAATCCAAGATCCAACTATACTAATTATCAGCAAAACTATAAAAGTAATACTGATATAAACAGACAGTTCTTTTTCCCTGTTAACGATCTTGCCAAGTACTAAACCAAGGAAATAAGCCGGAATCCTGAAAACAAATACTTCCGTGTGATTGAACATGCCCATAGAAGCAATAATGCAGCTTATAAGAATTATCAAAAAAGTGGCCACAAAGCATATGCTCCTGTTTCGGTCATAAAGCTTCATCCACAGTGGAGTTATCATGTAAAAAACGATTATCGCACTTACAAACCACTGAAACAGATTCCCGTCAATCCAGTACTGTAAAGTAAGTATTTTTAACACTGCACTTGCTATTGTTGTCTCCTTTGTAGCAATTGCAAAAAGATTCCAAAGTATAGAAACCGGTAATACAGTGACCAATATCCTGAGCAGTCTGTTTTTCAAAAAGACTTTAGTATCCGGTTTTTTCTTCCATGCATAACACATTGAAAATCCTGAAATAGCAAAAAAGAGATTAACTCCAAAGTCTCCAAAATTCTTGATAAGATCTAGCCAATGCGGATAAATAATATCTGTGTGAAAAATAATGATCATGATCATGGCAAATCCCATGAGTGGTGCCCTGTGCGTACTGATTTTACTTATTTTCATCCCTTTCCCCATCCCTTTACTAACCTGTTTATCAAGTATTATTTTTTCTATTTTACCAAATATTCCAACAATTATCTTTAATATGAATAAAAAAGAACTGATAAACATAAGGTTTACCAGTTCTAAATTCCTATCCGATTTTCTTCAATGGTTCCTCAGGTTCTTCGTCTAGCCCCCCGAGTGCTTCGAGGTAATTTCTTATCTCCTCGATGTACCTCTCCCCGATACTGCTAAGACTCTTATGCTTGACCGTCACGTATCCGATCTCCATCGAACTGTCAGTCTCGATCCTGTCATCTTCAAATGGAACCGCTATATAGTCGTCACCATTAAGCTCTTCGCAGATTATTCCGGAGCATAAAGTGTAACCATTAAGTCCCCTCATAAGATTGAGCATCGTAGCCCTGTCACAGGCCTTGATCACTCTGTCATAATCTTCTGTGCTGAGTACTTCTTCAGCCATATAAAAAGAGCTTTCATCACCTTGTTCAAAGGAGAGGCATGGATATACTTTCAAATCATCAAAGTTTATTTTTGTACGGTCGGCAAGAGGATGTTTTTTCCAAAGATATACATACGCTCTGCAATTGATAAGATGATGAAACTCCAGCTCTTTTTGTCTAAGTATTTTTTTGATAAAGATCCTGTTGAAATCGTTAAGATAAAGGATTCCGAACTCACTTCGGTTCTTCTGGACATCCTCTAAGACATCCAATGTTCTTCCCTCTCTTATAGCAAGATCATACTTGGCTGTATCCAGGTTCCTTGCCAGTTCAACGAATGCCTTTACCGCAAATGAATAGTGAAGGGTCGAGACTCCGAACTTCTTTCTGATATCGCGATTAACACAGTACTTGTCAATGATATCCTCGTACTGATCATACAGGTGTCTGAAATGAAGCAAGGCTTCTGAACCATCAGGAGTGAGAGATACTCCGTGTGATCCTCTTATGAAAATAGTTATTCCAAGCTCTTTTTCCAGATCCTGTATAGCATTTGTAAGTGACGGCTGCGCTACAAAAAGCTGCTCTGCTGCCTTGTTAAAAGAACCGCACCTGGCTATATATATCACGTATCTGATCTGATTGATCGTCATAAAGTCTGTCTCCCTTGGTACCTTTTGAACTTCTTAGTTCGCCGGTATTACTGCTCCGTTATACTTCTCTTCAATGTACTTACGTACAGCATCTGAACGAAGCGCTGCAACTACTGCCTGAATAGCAGGATCATTCTCATTGCCTGATGCTACTGAGATGATATTTGCAAATGGGTTATTATCACCACTCTCGCTAAAGAGTACGTTTGATGTGATACCTGCCTCAAGTGCCTTGTTAGTATTTGTAATGAAGAAATCGAAATCATCCTTGGTCGGAATGATCTGAGCAGAATCAAGCTCAACGATCTCGATATTCTTTTCATAAGATACGATGCTGTCAACAGTTGCGCTAAGGGTAGAATCTACGCTGTCATCAAGTGTTATAAGGCCCTGTTCTTCCAGAATCTTAAGTGCTCTGTACTCGTTAGTTGCATCGTTAGGAATTGCAACTACATCACCATCAGATATCTCATCTACTGATGTATACTTATCCGAATATGCTCTTATAGGCTCAACATGAATGTCTCCTGCATTAACTACACTAAAACCATTAGTTTCATTCTGATCGTTTACATATGGCCAGTGTGCATAGAAG
>NZ_JAILQF010000397.1 GCF_024699075.1 Butyrivibrio sp. | reverse complement strand
CAAAGAAAAACCAGCAACTTTTTATCACATGTTGCCGGTTTTTTATCATTTTTAGTTTAATTGTTTTAAAAAATTATGTAGTCACAAAATCTTATAGTCCACAGATATATGTTTTGGATAAATACTTTTGTATTTGTATATGCTAATAACTATTCCAATCAACATATACGTAACTATGATATAGCTTCCGCCGGAAGACATAAGTGGCAGGAATGTTCTTGAAGGCGGGAGCCATCCAAGGTTTTCAAAGATGTTGATAAAAGTAGTTACAAGAAGTACCATACCACAGCCGCATCCCATAAGCATTCCAAGCTGATTCTTCTGCTTAAGTGATATTCCAAAGACAATTGCTATAAGAGCTGCAAGTGCGCATGCAATAAGTATTCCTGCGATCAGCCCGTATGTAATTGATATATATGAAAGAACGTATGCTGAGTTATATTCAGGTATTGTAATACTTGCATCTACTCCGTTACTTCCATAGAATCTGCAGGATGCTGCTACATTTCTTAATACATTAGTAAGATAACTTGCCTCGCCGCTGCCTGTAAAAAAAGCTACGAGCCTTGCTTTCTGATAATCTGCTAATCCGTTACCAAAGAACATAACTACAGATCCGATCACCGGAAGTCCTACAAATACGCCCCATATTGATGCTATTGCTATAGGCTTTGAAAACTTGAACCAGCCTTTTGCTATTGCGATCGTAAGTAGTGTAAGCATTGATATCAGCATCATAAGAGCTGTTACAAGTGCTGGCATCTGCATTACAAAAAATACAGGGACGATCATCCAGAACAGTATCTTAATAAAATCAAAAACTGCGCTATGCTTTTTTATTGAAAACTTATGCCTTTTGATTGAAGAATCACTTTCATTAAGGTCATTGCCAGATAAATCCTTACCTGCTTGAATATTTGCATTCCTGTATTTATAAAGTATACCTGCAAATACAGGTACATACAGCATCATCACAGCTTCAACATTAATATCTATGAAGAAAGCTCTGACCCATAACTGTGCTCCGTTAATGTATGTTCCAAACATTCTTGCATAGATACAAAGACCGATCAGACAAAGAGCAATCGATTTTGAAAATCTTGCAACATGCGTATAATCAACAAAATATATAGCAAGCATTACAAGAAAACCTGCTCCAAACATGACCATCGTTTTACTGGACTGGTTATAAACACTACCCTCAGCACCACTTGCAATTGCAAAGTGTACAAGCGCAGCAGCAATACTAATAACAAATACAAGAGCTATCATCCCCCACGCAATACTAGGTCTGTGAACTCTATCTAGTGCAATTCCGGTTTCTATGGGATCCCCCATATCCTTTACTGCTGCCCTTACAGCTTCATCCTTATCCATTCCGCTTGCGATATTGTCATTAATCTGGTCTTCCAGGTGGTCACGCAGTTCTCTCTCAACATATGGTCTTACGTTCTTACACCGGATCTGTTCTATTACTGCCTTTAAATATTCTTCCATTTCAAGCCTCCATTACAAGTACGTTACAAACCGCTTTCTGATAGGTGTTCCATTCCTGAGTCTTTTCTTCAAGCTTTTTTTTACCTTGTTTGGTAAGGCTGTAATACTTCCTGACTTTGCCAAGGGCTTCCTGCTCATATACCGTTACGAAATTATTCTCTTCAAGGTTATGAAGAAGAGGGTAAAGAGTGCCTGCCTTAAGTTCAAAAATGTTCTGAGATTTCTTACGAAGGGTGTCGATCATCTCGTAGCCATACATGTCTTTCTCAGACAAGAGCTTTAAAATCAGCATAGTCATACTTCCGGAAATTAGTGATTTATCAATAGCCATAAAGTCCTCCGTATCTTAATTATTTGTCTACGCAAGCTTCCTGATTGTTAATGAAGGCTTGTGTGATTAAATATAGTTTGATTGATATTATATAGGCAGCCGATATATTGTATAGATTATCTATATATTATATCGACCACCTATATATGTCAATCACTTTTTTACTTTTAATATGCACAAAATCCGCACAGTTAAAATATCACTACAACCTTGAATATTCCTGAAGCTGGCGGTTAATAAATGATTTTTGTGACTTTGAGAGTTTTATAAAATTCAAGAGCATGATAAAAGGAGATTTATATTCTGTCTAGGGACCGCATGTTTGAGCGTAGCGAGTTTCGGACCCTAGAATATAAATCTCCTTTTATTGTGCCTTGAATTACAAAACTCGAGAGACAAAAAAATCATTTATTAACCGCCAGTTTCAGAAATAGGCTAGAACCTAGGATTTTTTAACCGTGCGGATTTCTTATATACATCTGGTATATGTATGTTGATATCAGTATTAAATCGGCTAGTACCCATGCAGATATTTCTCCGTAGTAGATACCGCTGCAGCCTATGAACCTTGTTAATATAACTGCGCAAAACACTCTCATTATGAGCTGTCCAAAGCTTGAGATCATGGGAACAAATGTATTGCCTATGCCTTGCAGCGCAGACCTTACTATATAGAGAATGTAAAGTAGCGGATAGAATAGTCCAAGTACAAACAGATATTCTCGTCCATACATAAAGACATCAGGTGAAACATTTTTGTTTTCTACAAAGAGGCTCATACCTTTTTCGCCAAAGAATATCATGATAATCGAGCAGATGAGTGCTGTGATTACGCCCAGTGCAAGACTGTATCTTACACCCAAGCGAATCCTGTCTTTGTGGCCTGCTCCATGATTTTGTGATACATAAGCCACAACAGCCATTCCATATGATGATGCCGCGATCTCTAAAAGGGCGTAGATTTTGCCTGCAATAGTGTAGCCTGTCAGGAAATCAATATCATAATTATTGACATTCCTTATGACGATAAGTCCTCCGATAGCTGTAATAACGCTTTGAAGCGCCATTAGAAGGCCTATGAAGATAAGCTCTTTGTATGCACCTTGAGCTTTAAAACTGTTGTCTGCACCTGCTTTACGAATGCCCATATCAGATCTGTACAGACTATATCCGCATATGATCATTACCACGCACTCAGACAGGATAGTTCCAAGGGCTGCGCCTGCTATTCCCATGTGGAATATGCATATGAAAAGATAATCAAGTGCGATGTTACAAATCGATGACACTGTCATTGCGATAAGCGGAACATGGCTATTGCCGCGACTTCTAAGTGTTGCAGCAAAGAACTGATAGAATACAAGAAATGGGATTCCCATAAAGATTATATCTACGTATGTCTTTGCAAAATCGAATGCCTC
>NZ_JAILQF010000390.1 GCF_024699075.1 Butyrivibrio sp. | reverse complement strand
GATTCGCATGGACAGCAGGCTTATATGAAGCAGATCATAAAGGATGAGGCACCTTTTAATGTGCTGATACATGCAGGAGATCTTGAAGATAGTATAGAGAATGTTCTTGGACCTGTTGATTATTATACGCATGTAGTCAAGGGGAATTGTGACTATGGAAGGGATGTTCCTCTTGAAAAGATATTTCAGATTGGTGGAAGAACAGTGCTTCTTCTTCATGGTCATTCCTGCGGCAATATGCACTGTCATCCTGGCATGGATATGAATAGAATGGTTTATTATGCGCAGAGTAAAGGATGTGATATGCTCATTTATGGTCATACACATATTCCTCATTACGAAGTTCTTGATGATGGATTTATAATCCTTAACCCGGGCAGCATCTCTCTTCCAAGGCAGTCCGATATGAATAAGACATATGCAGTCCTTGAAGTAGAGGATAAGGAAGTCAAAGTAACTCATAAGCACTATTAACGTAAACTTCGCATATAAAAATAAAGCATAAGTTCCTTTGTGGGCTTAAATAGATAATTATGTATGAGGATATAAAGAAATGGCTGTTATGGATCAAGCAGAAAATATAACAAATGTAAATGATAAAACAGAATCTGAGAGTGGTATGGCTGGTAGAGATAATATAATTCTTATTGGTATGCCTGCATCCGGTAAGAGTACTCTTGGCGTAATTCTCGCTAAAGTTCTTGGCTACAGATTCATAGATTCAGATATTCTTATTCAGGAATGTCAGAAGCAAAAACTTAGTGAGATAATTGAAGCAGAAGGAATTGATGCTTTTATAGAAATAGAAAACAAGGTTAATGCATCCATAAATACGAATAAGACTGTTATTGCAACAGGCGGAAGTGCAGTATATGGTATGGAAGCAATGCAGCATTTTAAACAGATTGGCAGGATCGTCTATCTGCATGTTGATTATGAGCGTCTTGTGAAGCGTCTTTCTGATATCAAGCAGCGCGGAGTGGTAATTCGTGAAGGTCAGACTTTTGAACAGCTTTATGAAGAGCGTTTGAAATTATACAGGCAGTATGCTGATATAACAGTTGACGAAGAATGCGAAAATGTTGAAAAGGTTCTTGCAGATCTTTTGGCAAAACTTGGTGAATAATTAATTCTTTGATCTTATTTTGACAATGCACAGTAATACAATGTAAAATAGATAACGGACGTTATAAAAATTACATAAGGGGGAGCACAATGTCACGTAAAGCCACAATTACACAAAAAGAGATTGTCAACGCTGCATTTAAGATCACCAAAAAAGAGGGGTATGAAGCAATAACGTCAAGAAAACTTGCCGCAGCTGCAGGTTGTTCGACACAGCCTATTTTCCGTATTTATGACAATATGGATGGGCTTAAGGAAGACGTATTCAAGAAAGCTTCTTTGTTTTATGAAGATTATTATGCGTCTTATCCTAAAAATAATGAAACACCTTTTGTAGATCTTGGAATGGCCTATATTGAGTTTGCTCAGAAGTATCCTAATCTTTTCAGACTTTTATTTTTGTCTGGTTCAAAAGATGAAGAAAAGAGCATGTACGCACTTGTTAATGGTGAGAAGGAATATGTTGTCAAGGAAGTTGATCGTGCAAGAACTCAGGGTGTTAAAGAGCCTGAGCAGCTTTTCATGAAAATGTGGATATTCATTCACGGAAGTGGATGTATGGCTGTTACAGGAGATTATGATCTTAATCATGATGATTCGATAGGTCTTTTGGAAGCGGCTTATCAGTCATTTAAATAAAAAATATATTTAAGGTATGAAAAATATACCTTAAGTAACATAAAAAATAATAGCTGAGAGTTTTATGAAAAATATTGCAGTTATCGGTGCAGGGGCCGCCGGAATGATGGCGGCAGCTGCTGCAGCCGAAAGTGGCGCTAAGGTCACTATATACGAAAAAAATGAAAAAGCCGGAAAAAAGATTTATATAACAGGTAAGGGTAGATGCAATGTTACCAACAATGCAGATACCAATATGTTCTTTGGCAACGTTTGCCGTAATCCAAAATTTTTGTACAGTGCGGTTTATTCTTTTGACCACGACAGTGTGTATGATTTTTTTGAGAAGAATGGTTGCCGTCTGAAGGTAGAACGTGGAGACAGAGTTTTTCCTGTTTCAGATCATTCGTCAGATATCATAGGTACACTCGTAAGATATCTCCAGAAGTTGCATGTCAAAATCTCATATAAGAGTGAAGTTACTGCAATTGAATACAAGGACGATACTGTAGTATCAATTACTGTCGGCAGGAAAGAGAAAATTCCTGTGGACGCTGTTATCGTATGCACCGGAGGTCTTTCTTATGAAAGCACCGGTTCTACAGGTGATGGATACAGGTTTGCAAGAAAGGCAGGACACAGTCTGTCACAGCCTTTCCCAAGTCTTGTTCCGCTTGAAGTCAAGGAGCCCTGGGTCAAAGAACTTCAGGGATTATCTCTTAAAAATGTCAGCGTTAAGATGGTTGCCATGGATCCTGAAATGGAAAACACTGATGGTAAAGCTGCTAAATCCAAGGAAGTAAAAGCGCTTGGAGTTGTAAAGCAGGCAGAAACAGTACCTGAAAAGAGAAAGAAGAAAAAGGCTGCAAAGAGCGTTTATGAAGGATTTGGTGAAATGCTCTTTACTCATTTTGGAATAAGCGGACCTTTGATCCTTACGGCAAGTACATGCTATGAAGAGGGTACAAAGTATCAGATACATCTTAATCTTAAACCTGCACTTACCAAAGAACAGCTTGATAAGCGTATCATCAGAGACTTTGAGGAAGGCAATAAGAAGGTGTTCAGGAACGTGCTTGGAGGTCTTTTCCCATCAAAGCTTATTCCTGTAATTATAAATCTGTCTGGTATTGCTCCTGACAAAAAAGTCAGTGAGATAAGCAAAGCTGAACGAGAAAAGCTCGTAAATCTTACGCAGGATCTTGTAATGACAGTTACTGGTACAAGGGGATTTAATGAAGCGATAATTACTAAAGGCGGAGTTAATGTCAAAGAGATAGACTCTTCGACCATGGAATCAAAGTTTCGAAAAGGACTTTATTTTGCGGGAGAAGTTTTGGATACAGACGCAGTTACCGGAGGTTTTAATCTTCAGATTGCCTGGTCTACGGGACATCTTGCCGGTATGAGCGCTGCTATGGAAGAATAAATAATTTAAGGAGATCATTTAATAATGAGTCATCAGATTGCAATAGACGGACCTGCAGGTGCAGGAAAGAGTACGATTGCCAAGATCGTATCTAAAAAACTTGGATTTATCTATGTAGATACAGGAGCTATGTATAGGACAATGGCTTTATATCTGTCACGACTTTCAGTAGATCCTGACAACATGGAGGAGATCGGAGATAAGGCACAGTCTGCGGAGATAACTATTAAATATATTGACGGCGAACAGGTGGTAATGCTTGGAGATGAGAATGTCAACGGACTTATAAGAAGTCCTGAAGTCAGTGCTATGGCAAGTAAGACTTCTCAGGTTGCAAGACTTCGTACAAAGCTTGTAGAGCTTCAGCAAAAGCTTTCAGAGACGGAAAATGTTGTAATGGACGGACGTGATATAGGTACAGTCGTTCTTCCAAATGCAGATCTTAAGATCTATCTTACAGCAAGCGTACAGGTAAGAGCTCAAAGAAGATATAAAGAGATGATAGAAAAGGGTCAGGAAGCTGTTTTTTCAGATATAGAAAAAGATATTGAAGAAAGAGATTATCGTGATATGCATAGAGAAGCTTCACCTCTTATGCAGGCTGAGGATGCAGTTTTGGTAGATACTTCAAATATGTCTATAGAAGAGGTTGCCGATAAGATAATTGAATTGTATAATAACAAATGACTTACAATTGCTTGGGTTATTTGTTAATAAAGTTAACAAATTAAGTAATATATATCGTTCGCTGAGAAAGGAAGTTGAAGTATGGAAGTAATCTTGGCTGAACATGCAGGTTTCTGCTTTGGTGTCAAAAAAGCTGTTGATACCGTATATGAGCAGGTAGAGCATAAAGACAAAAAGATTTACACATATGGGCCAATAATCCATAACGAAGAGGTTGTTAAGGACCTTGAAAGTAAAGGCGTAGAGGTAGTTAATTCTCCTGAGGAACTTTCTAGTGTAGCTGAAAACGGAACTATAGTTATAAGAGCACATGGAATTCCGAGGGAAACTGAAGAGAAGATCAAGAATAAAGGTATATCTTATGTTGATGCTACCTGTCCTTTTGTAAAAAGAATCCATAAAATTGTCGATGAAGAGAGCCGAAATGGTAAGACGATTATCATAACAGGTAATGCAAAACACCCTGAAGTAGAGGGTATAGTTTCCTGGGCAAATGGCCCTGTTTACGTAATAGAGAGCCTTGAAGATGCAGAGAAATTCGCACTTCCCGTGGAAACGGAGCTTACACTCGTCTCTCAGACAACATTTAATTACAAAAAATTTAAAGATGTGGTTGAAATTTTTAATGGCAAAGGCTACAATATTAATATTGTGAATACTATCTGTAATGCCACACAGGAAAGGCAAACAGAAGCAGAAAAAATTGCCGAACAGGCAGATGCCATGATAGTAATTGGTGGAACTTCAAGTTCCAATACACGGAAACTGTATGAGATTTGCTCAGGCAAATGTAAACATACATATTTCGTACAAACAGTAGATGACTTACCCAAGGATTTTCCTGAGGGTATATATAAAGTGGGAATTACCGCTGGGGCGTCAACCCCGAAGAATATTATTGAGGAGGTTCAGACATATGTCAGAACAGGAACAGACATTTGAGCAGATGCTCAACGAGTCATTCAAGACAATTCATACAGGGGAGGTCGTTGAAGGTACAATAATCGATGTAAAACCTGATGAAGCCATCCTCAACATTGGTTACAAGTCCGACGGTATTCTTTCCAGAAATGAGTACAGTAACGATAACAGCCTTGATCTTACAACAAAGCTTAATGTTGGAGACAAGATGGATGTCAAGGTTCTTAAAGCCAATGATGCAGATGGACAGGTAGTACTGTCATACAAGAGACTTGCTCTTGATCGTGGCAATAAGAAGATTGAAGAAGCATTCAATAACAAAGAAACACTTTCTGCAAAGGTTGTACAGGTTCTGGAAGGTGGTCTTGTAGTAGTTGTTGATGAAGTTAGAATTTTCATCCCTGCAAGCCTTGTATCAGATACTTATGAGAAAGATCTTACAAAGTATCAGGATCAGGAAATCGAGTTTGTTGTAACAGAATACAATCCTCGTAGAAGAAGATATATCGGAAACAGACGTATGCTTATCGCAGCTGAGAAGGCTGAGAAGGCTAAGGAGCTTTTCGATAAGATCCAGGCAGGCGATGTTGTAGAAGGAACAGTTAAGAACGTAACAGATTTCGGTGCATTCATCGATCTGGGCGGCGCTGATGGACTTCTCCATATCTCAGAGATGAGCTGGGGACGTGTTGAAAGCCCTAAGAAAGTATTTAAGGTTGGCGACGCTGTTAAGGTTCTTGTTAAGTCTATCGAAGGCAAGAAGATTGCTCTTTCCAGAAAGTTCGAAGATGGAAATCCATGGAAGAACGCTTCTGAGAAGTATGCAGTAGGCAACGTTGTAACTGGTAAAGTTGCTCGTATGACAGACTTCGGTGCATTCGTAGAGCTTGAGTCAGGTATCGACGCACTTCTTCATGTATCACAGATCTCTAAGGATCATGTTGATAAGCCAGCTGATGTACTTAAGGTTGGTGACGAAGTTACAGCTAAGATTGTAGACTTCAACGAAGATGATCATAAGATCAGCCTTTCTGTAAAGGCTATGCTTGCTCCTGAGAAGAAGGATGATGACAACGAAGATGTAGCTTCAGTTGATATCGATCAGGTTATCTCAGAGCAGACAGAAGAGTAATATTTAGTATTACTAATCTATCAATTTAATTGGTAAATTTAAACTCCGGTAGTGTATATGCACTACCGGAGTTTTTTGCGCTCTTTTATTACATAAATACGGTTAATCTTTTTGTAATACTGTCCGATATTCTTAATGGAGTACCTATATACTTGAATTTTATAAGTATACTAATAAATATTGTGGAGGTTACAAGTACATGGCTTACGATTATGAGTGGTTTAAAAAGGCAGTTTACGACTTGACCAAGATAGATCTGAACGCCTATAAGGAAAAACAGATGAAACGTCGTATAGATACCCTTATCGGCAAGTATTCTGTAACAGGGTACGATCAATTCATGGATATGATCAAGAAAGATAAGGAAGTTCTTCATGCATTTGTTACTTATCTTACCATAAACGTATCCGAATTCTTCCGTAATCCTGACCAATGGGCTCTCATGGACAAAGAGATGGTTCCTGAACTTATGGGCAAGTTTGGTAAGAACTTAAAGATATGGAGCGCTGCGTGCTCAACAGGTGACGAGCCTTATACTATTGTAATGCTCTTATCACGTCATGTTCCACTTAATCAGATCAATATTCTTGCAACAGACCTCGACTCAGTTGCGATCGCCAAGGCTAAACTTGGAATATATGCAGAAAAGGAAATTTCAGGTGTTCCTAAGGATCTTAAAGATAAGTATTTTACCAAGAATGCAGATGGTACAGTCACTATTTCCAATGAGATCAAGAGCCGTGTAACTTTCAAACAGGCAGATCTTTTAAGAGACCCGTATCCAAAGGATTATCACCTTATCGTATGTCGTAACGTTCTTATCTACTTCACAGAAGAAGCTAAGGATGAGACCTTCAGAAAATATTATGACTCTCTTTCACCGGGAGGAATCCTCTTCATCGGTGCTACAGAGCAGATAATTAACTATAAGGATATTGGATTTGTAAGAAAGAATTCGTTCTATTACGAGAAACCAAAGACTTAAATACAGTTCGAGCTGAACATCGAACTGTAATTGCATCAACTAATTTTTTCCTCTGCAATAGAAAAGCTCCGGTTATCCGGAGCTTTTCTATTGCATATTTAAAGTTTTATAGGTGATTACCAGTTGCGTGCGCAATATCTCTGATAATTACATGCGCATAAGTATTAGGATTTGCATGTGTATCAGTCCTGGCCGAACAGGTGCCCTAGTACATGGCAGGCATAAAGACTCATTGCTGACCTGTTGGTCTTGATATAGTCTGTCAGCTCGAAGTACATTGCGTGCTCTTTGTATTCATGCTTAAAGAATGGCGTAAACACAAGATCCCATTGTCTTAAATATTGTCCTGGTTTTCTTGTATAGCAGTTTTCTGCTTTTGCTTTTTCTCTATGAGATCTGTCAACAAATGTTGCTACAGACTTATGAAGAGCCTGATCCTCATCAGGAAGATAATAATAATCCTTGTAATTGGAATAGAAATATTTAAGCTCTTCTTCATATAGCGGTATTCTAAGAGCTGCATGATTTCCCTCTACCTGAAGGAATGAACCGTCAAGGTTACATTTAAATGGGATAGGCAGTTCATATGGGATTGCGAGCTTCATGAATATCTCTTTCTTGTCTTTGCCATCCATATCTGTATAATAATTGGCCTGCACTTTTACAGCACGAAGAGGCAGACGGTCAGACAATTCTGACTGAGGAGCATCTGTTCTCATATGAAGCGCAGGAGTATTTCGAATGCTTTCAAAGAAATCGTAATAATACAGTATAGGAAGAAGCTCGGCCATACCCTTAACATCATCCTCGTTATGAAGGATGAGAAGCCCGTATAGCTCATCATTTTTATTATCCAGATATTTTTCGTATATCTCGATAAGCTGTCCTCCGTTGAAAAGGTCGTCACGGTTTATATTGAGGAACTGTTCTATAGTCTTTTGCTTGCAGTTCTCAAGACCAAGTACGTCCTTATAAGGAGATATGAGCTTATATATATCAATTGAATGCATATTATCTAATAAGTCTACAATGCCGTAGTGTTCACATTTTGCTTTTATATAAGGCAGATCAAACCTGTTGCCATTAAAGTGGATAAGGGTATCATAGGTTGATGCAAACATAAGGAATGCGTTAAGTATTTCTTCTTCGTCGTCCTTTTTGTCAGCGAACCACTGGGCAAGGTGCCAGGAATCAGCCTCATAATAGGCACATCCTATAAGATATAATTTTGAAGTCTTTGCAGAAAAACCTGTTGTTTCTATATCTATAAAAAGAGCTGTCTCAGGCTTTGAAACAATCTTTTCTATAGGATATGGTGTGAGAGTAGTTGGTTTAAAAGGTATTTCTTTTTGTATTATTATCATTTGATCATCCTCTGGAAATGTTACTATATCAGAAATTTCATAATATCAGATATTTCATAATATCAGCTATTTCACTATATCAAATTATTTTAGCATATTAAAGGTGGGTATGCATTAGCATCTGCTAACTATTTTGCCAAATGATTTTTTGATAAATATCATAACGATATAAAAAATGCCGAGAATTCATCAAAATATCAAAATGAATATATGGAATTTTTATAGTAGAAGTCGTAAAATAATAATGTGATGCTGTTAGTAAATACAAGAACTAAAACAATCTAAATGGGAGGTTTTCTTTTTGTATATAACAGTATTGGAGGCACTGATAAAACATCAGAAAGAAGGGTAGGAAATGGCACGACTAACGTTCGTAGGGGGAGTCCATCCATATGAAGGCAAAGAGCTTACTATGGACAAACCCATCAAAAGTGTTCTGCCTAAGGGTGATCTTGTATATCCGTTATCACAGCATATCGGAGCGCCTGCATCCCCAATTGTGGCAGTTGGTGACCATGTCCTGACCGGGCAGAAAATTGCAGAGGCTTCCGGCTTTGTATCTGCGCCGATCTACGCGACCGTATCAGGAACCGTAAAGGCGATTGAGCCAAGAAGACTTGCGACCGGCGGCATGTGTAACAGTATCATCGTAGAAAACGATGGACTCTATGAAGAAGTAGAATGGCCCGAAGTAAAACCTCTTGAGGAGATGACAAGCGAAGAAATAGTAGCAGCTGTCAGAGAGGCCGGGGTTGTCGGAATGGGCGGTGCGGGATTCCCCACTGCTGTCAAATTATCTCCAAAAGAACCCGATAAAATTGAATACGTAATAGCTAACTGCTCTGAGTGTGAGCCTTATCTCACATCAGATTATCGTCGTATGATCGAAGAGCCTGAGCTTATTATCGGCGGACTTAAGATTGCGGTATCTCTTTTCCCTAATGCAAGAGGTATTCTTGCAGTTGAGGATAACAAGCCTGAAGCTATAAAGAAGCTTCGTGAGCTTACAAAAGATGAGCCCAAGATTGAAGTTAAGCAGCTTCAGACCAAGTATCCACAGGGTGCTGAGCGTATGCTTATCTATGCTTGCACAGGAAGAAGTATCAATTCTTCAATGCTTCCTGCAGATGCAGGATGTATCGTAGATAATACTGATACTCTTTGTGCTATCTACCGTGCTGTAACAGAGGGGCGACCTCTTATGGAGAGAATCGTTACCATAACAGGTGATGCTATCAAGGATCCTTGTAACTACAAGGTAAGGATAGGAACAAGTTATCAGGAACTTTTAGATGATGCAGGCGGATTTTATAAGACGCCTCAGAAGATCATATCAGGTGGTCCTATGATGGGATTTGCCGTATGGGATACTGAGGTACCTACAACCAAGACTGCATCAGCTCTTACGTGCCTTACAGAAGATGCGGTTTCTGCAATGGAACCAACAGCCTGCATTAACTGTGCACGCTGCGTAGAGGCTTGTCCTGAACAGCTTATACCCAAGAATCTTGCTGATGCTGTAGAGCATGGACAGACAGAGAGATTCCTTAAAGAGTATGGAATGGAATGCTGCGAATGTGGATGCTGTTCATTTATATGTCCGGCACATCGTCACTTGACACAGCTTATAAAAGGCATGCGCAAAATACAGCTTGCTAATCGCAAGAAGAAATAAGGGGAGGACAAAATGAGCGAATTTAGAAATGTGTCGTCCAATCCGCATGTCAGGAGCGGCTCTACGACTACCAATATCATGCTTTGGGTAATCATAGGTCTGTGCGTTCCGGCTGCGTTTGGCGTATTCAATTTTGGTTTTTATGCGCTGGTTCTCATACTACTTTCCATAGCTACTACAGTGGCAACAGAATATATTTATGAGAAACTGATGCACAAAGAAAATACAATAGGAGACCTTTCAGCTGTTGTTACAGGTCTTCTTATTGGACTCAATATTCCAAGTACTGCTCCTTTCTGGCTTCCTATAATTGGCGGTATATTTGCAATTGTGGTAGTCAAAGAGCTTTTTGGAGGACTTGGACAGAACTTTATGAATCCGGCTCTGGGTGCAAGATGTTTTCTTGTTATCTCATTTCCGAGACTCATGACCGACTTTGTTACAGATACCTATACAGGTGCAACTCCTCTTGCAGCATTAAAGGCAGGAGAGGAAGTTGATGTAATGAAGATGATCCAGGGATTTACAGGTGGTGTTATTGGTGAGACATCAATGATCGCTATTGTAGTAGGCGCTTGTATTCTTATTATGGCAGGTGTCATTGATTTAAGAATACCGGGATCATACATTGTATCATTCGCAATCTTCGTTGTGATCTTCGGAGGACGCGGATGGAATCCTGCATATCTTTCTGCACAGCTTGCAGGTGGTGGTCTTATGCTTGGTGCATTCTTCATGGCTACAGATTATGTAACAAGCCCTATCACTAATGTAGGAAAATATATTTATGGTATAGTCCTTGGACTTCTTACCGGAATATTCAGAATCTTCGGTTCAGGTGCAGAGGGTGTTTCTTATGCGATCATAATTGGAAACCTTCTCGTTCCACTTATTGAAAGATGGACACTTCCAAGAGCTTTTGGTATTCCGAAGAAATCACGTAAGAAGGAGGTGCAGGCATGAGTAATGAACAGACAGCCGTCCAGAAGAAAAATGAGACAGGCGATATGATCAAAAATGCGCTTATCCTCTTCGTGATCACTTTGATTGCAGGAGTTCTTCTTGGACTTGTATATCAGATCACAAAAGATCCAATAGCTTATCAGAATGCGCTTAAGGTTGAAAATGCCAACAAAGCTGTATTTGCAAGCGCAAGCTCTTTTGGCGAGGATAATATAGTTGATAGTGCAGCAGCAGCTTCAGTTATAAACGGATCATCTGATTATTCAGGTGTAACAATTGATTCTGTTATAGAAGCATATGATGAAAGCGGTAATGTTATCGGCTACATCATTCAGATCACTACTAAAGGTTACAACGACGATATCCAGTTCTCAATGGGTATTACAACAGATGGTGTTCTTAACGGAATATCTCTTATATCTATAAGCGAGACTCCGGGTCTTGGAATGAACGCTGAGAAGGTGCTTGTGCCACAGCTTACAGTAGATGGCGGAATCGATGCAACTGTAACATATTCAGTAGTTAAGGACGGAACTGGTAAGACAAGTGAGACAGATACATCTCTTGAAGCAATATCAGGTGCAACTATCACTTCTAAAGCAGTTACAAATGGTGTAAACGCTGGCCTTTTGTACTATACAAACGTTCTGAAAGGAGGTCAGTAATATGAGTGAAAAGAGAAAAGGCGCTCTTGGGCTTCCTGCAGATTCACCGCTTGAGAGATTTTTAAATGGTATAGTTGTAGAGAACCCGACAACAGTTCTTGTACTTGGTATGTGTCCTACACTTGCTGTTACAACTTCTGCCATTAACGGTCTTTCGATGGGACTTGCTACAACATTTGTACTGGCTCTTTCTAACCTGGTTATATCACTTCTTAGAAAAGTCATTCCGGATACAGTAAGAATTCCATCATTTATAGTAGTTATTGCTTCATTCGTTACACTGGTAGATCTTTTGATGCAGGCTTATCTTCCTGCACTTAATGAAGCACTTGGTGTTTATATTCCGCTTATCGTTGTTAACTGTATAATATTCGGACGTGCCGAGTCTTATGCAAGCAAGCACGGTGCTGTACCGGCTCTTTTTGACGGACTTGGAATGGGACTTGGTTTTACCTGTTCTATTACAATCATAGGTCTTGTACGTGAGCTTATCGGTGCAGGAACAGCTTTTGGAATTCAGCTTCTTGGAGAAGGAACTGTAATTCCCGGACCTATTGGTTCATTCTTTGGAATGTATACTCCTATTAGTATATTTGTCCTTCAGGCAGGTGCATTCTTCGTTCTTGGAGCTTTGATGGCTACAATGAACAGGATCAAGAGAAAACGTGCCGAAAAAGGCAAAGATGTTTCAAAGTTTGGAAGCGGCGGATGCTTTGATGTTGATATGGAACTTCCCAAAAAGGAAGATCTGAATAAAGATGATAAGGCAGAAGCTTCCAAGAAAGAAGATTCTAAAGAAGTGAAAAAAGATGACAAAAAGGAGGAAGATGACAAATGAATGTAGTAAGTCAGCTTATAGGCATACTGATCATGTCCTCCCTGATCAATAACGTTGTATTATCACAGTTCCTTGGACTGTGTCCCTTCCTTGGCGTATCCAAGAAAGTTTCAAGTGCAGCCGGTATGGGCGGAGCTATAATATTCGTAATAACTCTTGCATCTGCAGTGTGCGGACTTTTGTACAAGTTTATACTTGTTCCACTGGATCTTGTATATCTTAATACAATAGTATTTATCCTTATCATTGCCATGCTGGTTCAGTTTGTTGAGATGTTCCTCAAGAAATTCGTTAAGCCTTTATACGAGTCCCTTGGTGTATATCTTCCTCTTATAACAACAAACTGTGCAGTTCTTGGTGTTGCACTTCTTAATGTAACTAACGAGTACAATATTCTCGAGAGTATAGTGAATGGATTTGCAACAGCAGTCGGATTTACCATTTCCATTACGATTCTGGCAGGTCTTCGTGAGAAGATGGAATACAATGATATTCCTGAATCTTGGAAGGGCACTCCGATTGTAGTTATTACGGCAGGACTTATGGCAATTGCATTCACAGGATTCTCAGTGCTTCGCTGAGCGACTTGGAAGGAGAAACTATGTTAAATGGAATATTGATCGCGGTGGCTGTTGTTGCTGGCTGCGGAATCCTGATAGGTCTGATTCTGGGTTATGCCAACATCAAACTCCACGTAGATGTAGATGAAAAAGAGGCTGCTGTTCTGGATGTCCTCCCTGGCAATAACTGCGGTGGATGCGGATATCCCGGATGCTCAGGATGTGCAGCTGCTATCGCTAAAGGGGAAGCTCCTGTTAATCAGTGCCCAGTTGGTGGCGCACCGGTTGCAGCACTTATATCTGAGATAATGGGTGTTGAAGCAGGAGATACTGAAAAAGAAGTAGCATATGTTCACTGTAATGGTGACTGTGAACTTGCAACAAGGCAGTATGAGTATTCAGGAGCTCAGGATTGTAGAGTTATCAACCAGCTTCCTGGTAACGGACCTAAAACCTGTACATATGGATGTCTTGGGGGAGGTTCCTGCGTATCTGTATGTCAGTTCGATGCTATTCATATTGTAAATGGAGTAGCAGTTGTAGATAAGGACAAATGTAAGGCTTGTGGCAAATGTATAGATATCTGCCCACGTCACCTTATAGACCTGATTCCTTACAGCGCTACAGAAGTTGTAAGATGTAAATCACAGGATCCCGGCCAGAAAGTTAACAAGTATTGTAAGGTAGGATGTATTTCCTGTCATATTTGTGAGAAGAACTGTCCGGTAGGTGCTATTACTATCGAGAACAATGTAGCACATATAGACCAGTCTAAATGTACACATTGCGGACTTTGTGCATCAAAGTGTCCTAAGAAAGCAATTGAAAAGATCAGCTGATAAAGCATTAAATGAGCCCTTGCTTCTAAAATGGAAGCAAGGGCTTTTTGTTATCTGTAGCTGCATAGTTATGGGCTAAGTTGTAAGCGGAACTTCTACAAAGTCTGGCATCTCTGCTTCGAAGCCGCATTGAGATATAGTAGTAATATCGAATACATATCTGTTATCCATCGTCTTTTGAACATCAGTAATCTCTATATCTCTGTTGTGCCAGTCTGAAAGGTCTATTATTGAGTTATCTTTAAAAGTGAGAATAGTAGGTCTGAAAATATCATCTCTGTTTTCAGAAAGTACTAGAGCTTTCTCGTGATTATTCAGCTCAACTGTTACGCCACAGGAGAGAATATTTACGCTGTCTATAAGGGCATCTACTATCTGCTTGTCAAAAATATTTTCATGAATAAGAGTACGGACAGCCATAACTTCAGAAGCTGGTTCTCCCAAGTTATTCATGGCAGTCATTCTGTCATAAGCATTAGCTACAAGAAGTATCTTGGCGCCAAGAACTGCATTGGGATTGGGCTTTTGCTTTCCATTATGGGCCTGAAGGCATATTCGCTTGATGTCTGGATTATCAGCATATAAGCTTTCAAGCATTGTGAAGCCTTTGCCTATATAGGATTCAGGTGTATCAGAAGATTCTCCATTAGTACTTGGATTCTCTGTAATGAATATAATCTTGCCAAGTTCATGAAGGACTGCTGCTGTTACAACCTTCATCTGATCGATAGGAGATGTATGAAGTTTGTTTGATATCATAGCGCAGAGCATGGCAACACTTAGTGTATGTCTGAATATGTGATCTTCCTTGGTCCTTAAATCCTGGCTGAAATTGATCTTGTTTTTAAGATGGCCGTAGTTTTGAATTATGTCAGCAACTATGAACTGGGTTTTGGACAGGGTTTCCTTGGAAACAATTGTTTCAAGCTCCTGTTTAATGGCATAAACGTTCATAGTCTGGAATCGTTCAAAATCTATATCAGCCTGAGTCATAGGAGGTACCGGTTCAGCCGGCTCTAAAATGAACATGCCCATTAGACCGAAATTACGGATACTGGCAATTCCGGATTCATTGATCTTAGAATTACGATCGTATAGAAGAATACCATTTCTTGAATAGACGGGGCGGGCTAGACGCATTCCCGGCTTTAATTTATCGATTTGTACAAATCGCATCGTAATCCTCCGCTGGACACGTATCGCAATAACGTATATTAATACCCACAATACCATCTTATCACTATATAAGTAGCTCTGCAAATATAAAGCCTTGCAAATATACTGATACCTAAATATAAGAAGCTTTAAAAGCCCTCGCTATATTCAATGCTATAGTCGTTATAAACAAAGGCTGCTTCGATTCCATCAAGAGATTCGATAAGCTTCATTCCTTCTTCAGGACCTAAAACAAAGCATGCGGTTGAAAGAGCGTCTCCGTCAACAGAATTATCTGAAATTATAGTTACACTGTAGAGAGAATTCTGAGTAGGATAACCGGTACTTGGATCTATTAGATGGTGATAGATTGTACCATCAAGTTCAAAATATCTTTCATAGATTCCGGATGTTACAACAGATTTATCAGTTGCTGAAACAGTAGTAATATATTCTCCGGATCCTGAGAAAGGCTTTTCGATTCCTACAGTAAAGGATGAATCATCTGTTTTGGCACCAACAAGAAGCGCGTTACCTCCAAGGTTTATTATTGCGGAGTGCACGTTGTTATCAACAAGATAATCTTTTATCTTATCAGCAATAAAACCCTTTGCTATGGCGCCAAGATCTATCTTGGCATCAGGGTCTGAGAGAGTTACACTAAGGTTGTCACTATCTATAATAATAGAATTATAATCTGTATGCATAAGCGCTTCTTCAATGCTTTCACTATCAGGAACCACATGGTCTTGTTCATCTTCTGAAGTGAAGTCCCATAAAGATATTACACTTCCAAGGCAGGGATTAAAGGCTCCATCTGAAAGCTCTGCATAATATAAAGCTGTATCTAGAAGGGAAATAGTATCCGGATCTACTGTGACAGGAGAACCATCAGAATGATTGATGTTCCATATATCAGAATCTTTGGTGTTTGCAGAAAGAAGAGAATCATACTTGCTAGCTAGTTCCATACAGCCATCGAGGATGCTTTCGTCCTGGTTGTCATAGATGCGTATGTTTATAACGGTGTCAAAATAAAATGAAGTTCTGTCAATGTAGTCCGATGCGGACGCGGTCTGCAAACCGCATCCTGTCAGACCTGCAAGTAGGAGAGAAGCGATCATTGCTGCGATTATTACTACTGCGATAATTGCAAATACACGATGCTTACGGTCCTGTTTAGATTGATACTTGTTTTTTGACATTTCTTTTGATTTCCGTTTCTGAATATTTTAATATACGCTCTGATATTTTAACACGCGTATAAATATCAGCATAGTCCTTAGGACTTAAATCTTCAATATAGTTGAGTTCATATTTTTTATTAATTCCTTTTTTTGTAAGGATATCTGCAGCTTTATTGTAGGCTATGGCAGCCTCGTATTCGGTATTATAACGGCCTATAACATAAGAACTTTTTATATGGATCACAGCTTTGTAGCGCTGAAAACCTTTTTCAGTATACATGCGCACGCCGCGGTATCTGTTTATGATCTCGATGTTCTGATATCTTAGATCAGACGAATCTCCATTTATGAATCTGTAGTCGCGGCCTGCAACCCCGTATGCAGGAATATTGTATCTGCTGAGAATACTTATCTGACTTCCATAGTCTGCCACGAAAAGGTGCGTGCCCCTTCGCATTATGGAATGGGATGAATAGTAGAACAGGTCGTCTATATCAAATGTCAGGATATCATTATATGAAAGATAATATAGGAAAAAACCTTTTTTCAAAAGAATAGGAGTTCCTATATACACGCCCTGGTCTCGGTAATTTACAAGGATAACGCATTTTTGGAAAGTGAGTGCATAGTCTTTTTTCCAGTTTTTAAGCTCCCAGGCACTGTTTTCTATGATGCCTCTTGCTTCAAGATATGCAGCATGAGCTATTAAGGGATTGTCATAAGAACCAAGAGCAATATGCTTGCCCTTGTGAGTTATTGAAGCTCTGTAATAGGTGGATCCATTCTTACGAACTGCGGCATTTACACCGGCCAAAGTAGTGAGATTCTCCATAAGTAACCTCATGTCTTGTGCTAAATCCAGGGAAAAGAGTTCCGTTTATATGCAATATTAATGGCAAAATGATGCATAATTATACATTTATTGTTTGAATTGCTTGTTTCCTTAGGCAACTAATGTATGGTACAATGTGCATTAAAGTTAAATTAAGTTTATTATATCACATTTATATTTACCACTTACAGGGAGGCAATATCCATGGCAGATGTAATCTATTCAAGTACAAGAGGTGCAGATCTTAAGGTTAAGGCATCAGAAGCGGTTCTTAGAGGACTGGCTCCAGATGGAGGACTTTTTGTACCTGATCATATTCCACATCTCGATAAGACACTTAAAGAGATCTCCGAGATGAATTATCAGCAGACAGCTTATGAAGTAATGAAGCTGATGCTCACAGACTATACTAAAGAAGAGCTTATGTATTGTATTGAACATGCTTATGATTCCAAGTTCGATACTAATGAGATAGCACCACTTACAGAAGCTGGCGGTGCATATTATCTTGAGCTTTACCATGGACGTACTATTGCTTTCAAGGATATGGCTCTTTCAATTCTTCCTTACCTTATGACAACAGCTGCCAAAAAGAATAATGTCAAGAATGACATAGTAATTCTTACAGCTACAAGTGGTGATACAGGTAAAGCTGCTCTTGCAGGTTTTGCTGATGTTCCAGGAACCAAGATCATCGTATTCTATCCTAAGCATGGTGTATCTCCTATTCAGGAAAAGCAGATGGTAACACAGACAGGTGATAACACATGTGTTGTCGGTATTGAAGGTAACTTTGACGATGCTCAGACAGGAGTTAAGAAGCTCTTTACTGATAGTGTACTTGCAGGAGAAATGGATAAGGCAGGATACCAGTTCTCTTCAGCTAATTCAATCAATATAGGACGTCTTGTTCCTCAGATTGTATATTATGTTTATGCTTATACAAGACTTCTTGCAAATGGAAGGATCGCTGATGGAGATCCTATCAATGTTGTAGTTCCTACAGGTAACTTTGGTAATATTCTTGCAGCTTATTATGCCAAGAAGATGGGACTTCCTATCGCAAAGCTTGTATGCGCAAGTAACTCCAATAAAGTTTTGTATGATTTCTTCAAGACAGGAAGCTATGACAGAAACAGAGAATTTGTTCTTACAAGCTCTCCTTCAATGGACATACTTATCTCTTCCAATCTTGAAAGACTTATCTATCACATTGCAGGTGATGATGCCAAAAAAGATGCAGAATATATGAACAACCTTGCAAAGACTGGTAAGTATGATATCACAGATGATATGAAAGAAAAGCTTGCTGACTTCTATGGCGGATTTGCTACAGAAGATGAGACTAAAGAAGCAATCTCAAGCCTCTATAAATCTACAGGCTACGTAATTGATACACATACAGCTGTTGCAAGCCATGTATATGATCAGTATAAAAAAGATACAAATGATAATACAGTTACAGTTATCGCTTCTACTGCAAGTCCTTTCAAGTTCACAAGAGCGGTCCTTGGCTCAATAGACAATGCTACAGATGAAGATGATTTTAAGCTTGCAGATCAGCTTGCTGCAAAGGCAGGACTTGAGATTCCTGAAGCTGTATCTTCTATAAGAAATGCACCTATACGTCATAATACTGTAGTAGAAGTAGCTGATATGGAGAAAGCTGTAAAGAACTTTCTTAATATGTAATGTATAAAAAGATCAGGATAACCTTCCACCTTTAGGTGGTGGGGATATCTTGACAATATTATAAAAAAATATTCATTAGTTAAGTCATTTGTAAAGACAGTAACTAAGACATCAATAAACGCATTAGCAAAGACTTTATAAAGGCGCTAACTAAGACATTAATAACGATAAAAAAGACTTCCCAAAAGAAATTTGGGAAGTCTTTTTTATGTAATAAATTAAAGATCAGACTCTCTTGTTCATCGGTATATAAGGCATATCCGGACCGATAGCTTTGTAAGCAGGACGGATGATCTTACCATTATTGGCAAGTTCTTCCATACGGTGAGCACTCCAGCCTACGATACGAGCCATAGCAAAGAGCGGAGTATATAGCTCGAGCGGAAGACCCAGCATCTTATATACAAATCCTGAATAGAAATCGACGTTGACACTTACACCTTTGTACATACGTCTCTTTTCAGCAATTATCTGCGGAGCAAGGGTTGCAACCTTGTCGTAAAGGGCATATTCCTTATCGTAGCCCTTCTCGTGAGCCATCTGTTCTACAAAACCCTTGAATATCTGGGCTCTTGGATCAGATTTTGAATAGATGGCGTGGCCTACACCATATATAAGACCTGCATTATCAAATGCCTTGCCATCAAGGAGTCTTACAAGATAATCTCTTACCTGATCATCATCAGCCCAGTCACCTAGATTGTTCTCCATATCTTCAAACATTCTTACAACCTTGATATTGGCACCACCATGGCGGGGACCCTTTAAGGAACCGATAGCAGCAGCCATTACAGAATAAGTATCTGTAAGTGATGATGAGAGAAGATGAGTAGTAAAACTTGAGTTATTACCACCGCCATGTTCCATATGAAGTATAAGGCATATATCAAGAATCTTGGCTTCAAGCTCAGTATACTGACAATCCGGTCTTAACAGATACAGAATATTCTCAGCAGTTGAAAGATCAGTTCTTGGCGTATGGATAAAGAGCGAATTGCCTTCGTGATAGTGGTTGTAAGCCTGATATCCATATATTGCAAGCTCTGGAAAAAGAGCTATAAGAGACATGCACTGTCTAAGTACATTGGGAAGTGATGTGTCATCCGGATTATCATCATAGGAATAAAGAGTAAGGACTGATCTTGAAAGAGTGTTCATCATGTCTTTACTCGGCGCTTTCATTATAATATCGCGCACAAATCCAGTAGGAAGGCTTCTATAGAAAAAGAGGGCTTCCTTGAAATCATTAAGTTCTTTTTTGTTTGGAAGCTGTCCAAACAAAAGAAGATAAGCCACTTCTTCAAAGGCAAAGCGGTGCTCTGAAGTACTTCCTTTTATGAGATCTTTGACGTTGATGCCTCTATAGTAGAGTTCACCGTCTTCAGGAATTGTCTGACCGTCGACCTCTTTAGTGGCTGTGATCTTGGATACGTGCGTAAGTCCAGTGAGAACACCTTTACCATTAAGGTCACGCAGTCCTCTTTTTACATCGAATCTTGTATAAAGCTCAGAATCGATAATATCAGATTTATGGCATAGTTCTGCCAGTTGTTCGATTTGCGGGGTTACAATTGAATATACGTTCTTTTCTTCTGTCAATAGCCGTCCTCCTTACAGATAAATATTCTCACGAATATGTTGGAAAAAATGAGAAAATGGATTGTTAAAAAAACAATTCATAAATAGAAACAACTATATTTTACCACAAAAACTCGTATTTTTATGCAATTATATAAACTTTTTAGAATTATTCCCATAAAAATAATAAGTCCATTAACATTGTATTAATCTGGCATTTGTAAGCTTATGCCGTAGAAACGATATGTGGAAAAAATGATGCATAGACTTACATATATACAATTAAATAGGGTCAAAAAAGATGTGCGGATTATAACATCAAAGTGGTGTTATTATTGAGTCCATGTGTTATAATCGTATGGTTAAAAGATTTATTCATATTTTGGAGGTATTGAACATGGAAGATAAGGAGATACTTGGATATATCGATCATACACTTCTCAAGGCATTTGCAACCTGGGATGAGATCGTAGCCCTTTGCGACGATGCTGTTCGCTATGGCACAGCATCTGTATGTATCCCACAGTCATTTATAAAGAGAGTAAATGAGAAGTATGGAGATAAGCTTACTGTATGTACAGTTATCGGCTTCCCTCTTGGATACAATACAACACATTCTAAAGTTGTAGAGGCTCTTGATTCTATCGAAGCAGGTGCTAAGGAAATCGATACAGTTGTTAATATCGGTGATGTTAAGGATGGCCGTTTTGATGAAGTCAAAAAGGAACTTATGGAGATCCGTAAGGCTACAGAAGGTCACTGCCTTAAAGTTATCATTGAGACATGCTATCTCACAGATGATGAGAAAAAGCGTCTGTGCCAGATCGTAACTGAAGTTAAGGCTGATTTTATCAAGACTTCAACAGGATTTGGAACTGCTGGTGCAACAGTAGAAGACGTTAAGCTCTTTGCAGAAAATATCGGACCTGATGTTAAGATCAAGGCAGCAGGCGGAATCAGAACTATAGAAGATGCTAAGGCAATGATCGAAGCAGGTGCTTCACGTCTTGGTTCATCTGCAGTAGCTCCTCTTATTGGCGCTAAATACAATATGTAATAGCCAAAGAGTTATTGATAATCGGTGTCATGGGTGCTTATTAAGGCTTATGGCACTTGAAATTTATATAGTGAAAGAAGGACCCAAAATGGAAAATGTGGCAGTGAAGAATCGTCTGTCCCTTCTTCGTGCGAAAATGCAGGAGTATGGAATAGACTACTACATGATGCCGACTTCGGATTTTCATAATTCCGAGTATGCAGCAGACTTTTTTAAGGCAAGAGAGTATTTTACAGGCTTTACAGGCTCAAACGGAACAGTTGTTGTAAGCAAAGACTGGGCAGGTCTTTGGACTGATGGCCGTTATTTTATACAGGCAGAAAAAGAGATAGAAGGAACCGGCGTAACCCTTTATCGTATGGGCAATGAAGGAGTACCTACTCTTTCTGAATATCTTAAGGACAATATGACTAAGGGACAGGTTCTTGGCTTTGATGGACGAGTTATCGCTACAGCTATAGGTCTTGGACTTGAGAAGAGCCTTGAAGATAACGAAGTATCTTTTTT
Source organism: Butyrivibrio sp. (assembly GCF_024699075.1). The sequence goes on along the minus strand of NZ_JAILQF010000390.1, from coordinate 7,901 downwards.
CTATGAAAGAGATCTTGCTGATGAAGTCTGGACTGATCGTCCGGCACTTCCCTGTCATGAAATATATAAGCTTAAGGAAGAGCTTTTTGGCAAGAGTTTCAAGGAAAAGCTTGCTGAAGTTCGCGCTAAGATGTCTGAGTACAAGTGTGATAGCCATCTTCTTAGTAAGCTCGATGATATCACATGGCTTACAAACCTTCGTGGTAATGATGTAGAATGCAATCCTGTAGCTTTGTCATATGCATTTATGACTATGGATGAATTCCACCTTTTCGTACAGGAAGAAGAGCTTACAGATGAAATCAGAGCTTATTGCAGCGATAACGGTATTACAATTCATGGATATCATGATGTAATGGACTTCCTTAAGAATAGAAAATATACAGGAAATATACTTGTTGATAAGAACAACATCAACTATTCAACATACAGAACACTTCTTGAAGCTGCCGGTAAGGATAAGCTCGTGTACAAGGATAACCCGACTGAGCTTATGAAGGCTATAAAGAATGAAACTGAGATCAGAAATATCCGTGAAGTATATCTTCGCGATAGTGCTAAGCTTTGCGAGTTCATGTACTGGGTTAAGACCAATGTTGGTAAGATTCCTATGACTGAGTACAGCGCAGCAATGAAGCTTGATTCTATGCGTGCTGAGCTTCCTGGATTTATTGAGCTTTCATTCCCTACAATCAGTGCTTATGGTTCTAATGCAGCAATGATGCATTATGAAGCAACTGAAACAGATTATGCTGAAGTTAAGCCTGAAGGAATGCTTCTTGTAGATTCAGGCGGAACATATGAAGGTGGAACAACTGATGTTACAAGAACAATGGTTCTTGGACCAATCTCTGATGAGGTCAAGAAGCACTATACTGGTACATGTCTTGGTATGCTTCATCTTGCAGATGCTAAGTTCCTTAAGGGATGCACAGGAAGAAACCTTGATATTCTTGCCAGAGAGCCACTTTGGTCAATGGATATAGATTACAAGTGTGGTACAGGTCACGGAATCGGATATATGCTTAACGTTCATGAAGGACCTCACAGCATTCGCTGGCAGTATCGTGAAGGTCTCAAAGAATATGAGCTTGTTCCGGGAATGATTGTTTCTGATGAGCCAGGTGTTTATAAGGAAGGAAGCCACGGAATCCGTCTTGAGAATATCATTGAAGTTGTAGAAGGCAACAAGAATGGTGACGGACAGTTCCTTGGATTTAATTTCCTTACCTATGCACCTATTGATCTTGAAGCAATTGATACTCAGTATATGCAGCAGCGTGATATAGATCTTCTTAATAATTATCACAAAGATGTATTTGAAAAGGTATCACCTCTTATTGAGGATAAGGCTATCGTAGAATGGCTTAAAGAGCAGACAAGACCTATAAGCAAGTAATCTGATCTGTATTCAATTCAAACTTCGCATATATAATATGCACTACTCCTTGCAATCTGATAACCTTTATTCTCTGTTTAGGGTATCAAAATTGCAAGGAATAAGATAGTATAAATAGTGCGAAGTTTGAATAATTAAATAAACTGTTCTAATAAATGTGGACAGCAAAAATAAATTTATATGTAGGTAAAAGTTTTATTTCTTTTCATATAAGAAAAGAGAGGGTATTGAAAAAAGCTTGGAGGGAAAGTTATATGATTTGTAATGTTTGTGGAAAAGAGTTTCAGGATGGTAACACATTCTGCCCTTACTGCGGTTCCAAGGTGAATATCACACAAAGTGGTCAGCCTCAGATGCAGTATCAGGGTGGTCAACAGTTTGGAGGGCAGCAGGGTCAGCCTGGTTATGGCAATCCTCAACAAGGATATGGAAATCCTCAGCAGGGATATGGCATGCCTCAGCAGGGTCAGCCTTCATATGGAGGACAGGGCTATGGACAGCCTCAGTTTTATAATGGGCCTATGCAGCAGGAACCTCCTAAGAAAAAGAAGAGCCATAAAGGCGCTATCATAGCCATTATTTTGGTTATAGTACTTATTGGCTGCGGTGTTGGCGGATTTTTTGGATTAAAATGGTACCGCAACAATTGTCTTGAAAATGCACTTGCCGACGGTGAAGAACAGTATACTGAAGGCAATTATGATAAAGCTATAGCTTTTTATCAGGAAGCACTTGAATATGATGAAGAGAATAAGCAGGCTCTTGATGGAATCAAAAAATCAGAGCTTGGTAATGCTCTTGCAGATGCAAAAGCGCTTACTGAAAGCGGATCATTTGATGAAGCTATAGCTGCTTATGATACAATCCTTGAAGAGTATCCTGATAATGAGGATGCAAAGACAGGAAAGTCTGATGCAAAGAAAGCAAAGCTTGAAGCTCAGATAGCAGCAGATCTTGAAACTGCAAATGGATATCTTGATTCAGGAGACTATGAAAATGCTATAACAGCATTCCAGACAGTCCTCGATGAAGACAGTGATAACGAAGAAGCTAAAAATGGTATTATTACAGCTTATAATGCTATTATTGATGCTGATATCGAAAATGAAGATTATGAAACTGCAATGGAAGATGCTCAGGCAGCACTTAAGACAACAGGGGATGACAGCTTCCAGACCAGAATGGATGATGAGATAGCTCCAAAGCTTATTCCTGATGCAGACGATGCTCTTGAGGCTGCAAATGACTACCTTATGGCAGCACCTAATGTGAGTACTACTATCAGCAATACCATGGAATTTACAATGTCTACGGAATCTCAGAATGCAAGCTATGATTTTATTGCAGAGCTTGAGGCTGAGTACAAAGGCATATATGACGATCAGGATGCTAAGCAGGCATATACAACTGTTGATTACACAATAGATGATGAATATGGCGATAGCCTTATAGGTGATCATACTTCACAGATTTACTATGAAGATAAGACATATAATTCTAAAGAAGATGATGGATCCTGGGTAGAAGATACCAGTGGTAGCAGGTTTGGTTATTACGGCCTTTCACTTTCAGCCGGTATAGTATTTGAGCTTGATACTATTTCAGATTGTGAGATAGATGATACTACTTATGAAATTGATGGGAAAACATGCTTTAAGTTAACCGGAACATATGCTGCAGGAGATGCAGAAGCCTTTGCTGAGTATGGAGAATTCTTCTATGGTACCGGTATTGGAGATGATGTAACTAAAGTTACAGCACAGGTGACATTATATATTGAAACAGAAACATTTGCTCCTGTTCGTAAAGAAGTAGAAGTTGAGGCTCTTGATATGGCAACATTTGCTGAAATGCTTAAAGAAGCATGGGAAGTCGATGATGTTGAGCTTTCAGATGCAACATGTACATATGTTATTACTTATGATTCATATGATGACCTTGGAGATTTAACACCATCTGATCTTTAAATTATCATAATATCGAATGAAAAAATAAATTTTCAGAATTTTTATGAAAATGTAGTTGCAATTTATGATAACTATTATATAATGATGGTAGAAGAACTCGAAAGAGTTCGCCTGAGATGTTCGATAATCCTGTCAGTTTTTGAACCTACAGTTACTTTAAACGGGAATCCTATATCTCCTCATCTTCAATGTCACGCCTCCGGCCCTGCGCGTGCGCAGATAAGCTAAGGGAGAGGAAGACAGCGACTGAGGCTGCGGTAACCCACCTGGCGTTCGCTAGGAGTCAAAAAGCAGGAAACGACATCACCGGGTACAACTAGAAGACATTGCCGGCGACAACATCGTTTGTCGTCGGCATCTTTTTTATTAATCATGTTTTTTATAAGTGATAGGTTGTAAAGTATATCGTAAATCCTATTGGCCTTTTTATACCTATATAAATGATAACAAGATGATTTTGTGAGTCTTCACATAAAAGCTGTTGCGTGATATAGTAAAGAGAGTGTTAAAAATACTATTTCTGGAGGAATTTGATGAATAAGAAGAGCAGGAATACAATTATTGGATCTGCTGTAGTAGTAACTTTGGCTATAATTGCAGCCATTGTTGTTTCGGGAATTTCCTTTTGGAACGGCACAATGGATGCTGAAGCTGCCGGAAGACCGGTAACAATTAATTCTGTTACGATCCAGGGAACTGATGTTGTTGCAGAGGTATCATGTAAGTCTGTTCCATCAAGTGATGATGGAGTTTTTTATCTTTATGGTGATGAAGTCTATGAAGACGGCGCTGAAGGAAAGGTAGTAGCAACTGCTGATTCTTCAAAGAGCGTAACTTTTACTTTCCCTCTTAATCTTAATACGGATGATTCAAACCTTAGCCGTAAGTTTCTTGTGGCTGTTAAGCAGGGCGGAAGTTATGTTCAGGTAAGTGATGAGCATTATATTACCAATCCTGAGGCTGTAGCCGCATATTCATCTATACGTAATGATCATGGTATAAAAGGTCTTCTTGCAGACCTTGAGATCGAAGATGCTTATGAGCTTACAGAGCTTGGTCTTCAGCAGATAATTTATAATTTTGATCTTGGAACAGTATGCGGTCTTACAGACGATCCGGCATATCCTACTATCGAATATACATATGATGGAATTACATATTATTTCAATGGTCATACTGTAGCAAGTTATGACACACTCATATCACAGTGGAATGATATGGGACTTCAGGTTACCATGGTAATCCTTAATTCTGATGATATTCAGTCTGTTTATACAGCTGATCTTCTTCATCCGGATTCAAGAGACGGACATGAGTGCCCTGGATATGCATTCAATACCGAAGAGGAAGCAGGAACTAAGCACCTTAAGGCTATTGCAGCATTCCTTGGTGAGAGATATTCCGGCATGACAGGTCATGGTCAGGTTGATAACTGGTGTATCGGTAATGAAGTTAATGCAAGAACAGAGTGGTATTATCTCCAGTCAGATGATCTTGATACTAACGTTAATGCATATGTTAAAGCATTCCGTATTTTCTACAATGGTATCAAGTCAATGAATGGTAGTGCTAATATCTACAATTCAATTGACCAGGAGTGGAACCGTAAGTCAAATCCTGGATGTTTCCTTAGTAAGGATTATCTTGATACTTTCAATTACTATATGACAAGAGAAGGTAACATTAACTGGGGCCTTTCATTCCATCCTTACAACTCACCACTTTTTGATCCATACGCATGGAAGGGTCAGTCACAGTATGTAAGCAGAAGCGTTAAGACTCCTTACATCACAATGCAGAATATTGATGTCCTTATCGACTATATGCACCAGAGCGACTTCCTTGCTCCTGATGGAACAGTTAGAAGTATTTCACTTGCAGAGCAGGGCTACACATCAAGCTTTGGTGAAGATTATCAGAGTGCTTCGCTTGTATACAGCTATCTGATGGCTGCTTCATATCCTGATATTGATGCATTCCTTCTGTTCAGACAGACAGACAATGCTCATGAGATGGAATCTAATCTTGCACTTGGTCTTAATAACCTTGATGGAACACATAAGCCTGCATATTATTACTATCAGGCACTTGGAACAGCTAACCAGCAGGAATATATAGACAAGGCATCTAATATAATTGGTATGGATATTCAGTATCTTGTAGATAACAGAATACTCCTTACAAGAAGCGGCTGGTCACTTGACAGCTAAGCTTTTGGCAGACACATACATGTAAATTTAAGCAGCTACAATATTTGTAGCTGCTTTTTTCTTTGAAAGTGCTGTAGGCTTATATTGTTGCTTGTATAGTGTTTTCCCTGCAGGAGTTTTTTATGAAATTGTTGATTCCTGATACAGGTCAATTATCTTGTATAACTCTGCATTTGGATCGTCGATCATTTTGATCTCTGTATCAAGCTGGAGTAGCTGGTCTTGACCGGCTGTTCTCATCTGCCATTTGGGAAGACCTTCTCCATTTGGATTACCGGTCTTTGCAAAGTTCACCCAGTACTGCTGCATTATCTCTGATAGTGCATAATCCTCCTCATCATAGAGGCCTGGATGTCTCCAAAGATTACCATACGCATATGGAAGCTCACCTGCATGATAGTTGGATAATATATTATTTGTTTTAGTAAAATAGTATTCGTAACATGGTATATTTTGAGCAACCAGGTAGTTATTCCATACATAATGTGAATAGGAAAACCATAAAGCAGAATAGCAGGTGTTGAGCGCTCCCTTGGCATCTCCCATAGCATCTACTATAAAGTGCTGATCCCTTTGAGGAGAGTTTGCAGGAACAAGTGCTGCCATATCAGCAGCATATGGTCCAAGAGCATCTGCAAGAAGGGATTCATAGTTTTCACTTGTTGCTTTGGTACCAAGAAGGAAAGCGTCAGCTTCTTTTGCATTAAATCCGTTTAGAAGTGCCTTTTCATGATTTTCTCCCTTTTCATAGGTGAGATAGGGCTGCTCTGTTATGGCATAGCCATCTATAGTCATCGCTGACTGCGTTGAGCTTGTGGTTACAAGCTTGTCGGCGGGAATATTTCTAAGCTCATCAGACGATTGTACATTGAATTCATCTCTTACTATATCGCCCTGTTCTATGGCTTCATCATAGCTTCTGAAGGTGTGATAAGGCTCATAAGCAACTATACCGCTGGACTCTGCAATGGCATATCTGAAAAGTCCGTCTGTAAGAGGAGATACACATATGGCATTAACGCTTGATGCACCGGCTGATTCTCCGGCTATGGTTATAGCATCTGGATCACCTCCAAAGGCTTCTATGTTGTTGTATACCCATTTAAGTGCTGCAATCTGATCTAGCAGGCCATAGTTACCCGTAGTGCCATATTGAGACTCTGTTTTTAAGTCATCTGCAGTATAATATCCAAATACTCCAAGTCTATAAGCGAAATCTACAAAGATAACGCCCCTTTTGGCAAGATCCTCACCTCTGTATTCAGAATAAGATGGCTGGCCTGTAGTAAGACTTCCACCGTGAATATAGAAGATAACAGGAAGAGGCTCATCGTCATGATTTTCAGGTGCAAAGACATTAAGATACAGACAATCTTCGCTCATTGCTTCTAAGTATTCATCGCCTATCTTGATCTGATAATCATGCCATCCAAGAATATGTGAAAGGCTGTTATAAAGAGCATTGGTCCTTGTCTGCATAGCCATTGGACCAAATTCATCACAGGCTCTTACACCTTCCCAGCTATCAGGAGCCTGAGGCTCTTTGAATCTTAATTCACCAACAGGAGCTTTGGCATAAGGGATGCCGGCATACACCTTTACAGAATGATCTTCGTTATAAACACCCGTAAGATCGCCCTGGGAGATACTTACAACATCTGTAACATCAGGATTTTTATTGTCGACTGCCGGTACATTTTTGTAAGGCGGAGCCGTCAGAATATAATTGATGCATAAAGCTATAAAAAATACGACCCATAAAATAAGACTATTTCTAATAGTAAGATTTTTCGAACTTTTTAATCTGATACGTGCAAATACCATTAAAGCAGCAATAATAATACTTATAGCAAAGCTGACAAGTATGTTCTTGGACAATTCCAAAACTGCTATATAAAGTAGCATTATAAGCACTACGCCGATATAGAATAACATATAAATACTCCTTATTAAGAATTATCGTGCATGAAAATTCACTTCAAACTAATTGCACGCAATTTAATATTCACAAACATTCTACATTAATTTCGGCTATAGTACACACTTAATATTATTATCTTTTTATAAAATTTTGATCTGGTCTAAAAGAACTATCAATTTCCCGTCCCTTGTATATCATACGAATTGTGGCGGGAGAGATATAGAGATAAGAGACAAGGTGAGCATAAAAAAGCGGAGCGAGTGTGATATGATTCCCCTAAAGTAGACAATGGAAATAACCAAAGTCTCCTTTAGGGGGATTTTTTATGGCTAAAAGGAAACATTCCGTAGAATGGATGATTGATAGAGTAAATGAGTACCTTAGCGGAATGGGCTCATATGATT
>NZ_JAILQF010000376.1 GCF_024699075.1 Butyrivibrio sp. | reverse complement strand
AAAAAAGAGACAAAATGGAGGTTGATGAAAATGCTTATTTTTGGGACAATCATTATAAGTATTATTGTAGGGGCAGGTGCTTCTTTGTATATAGGGGGCTATATGCTGGATAAATCTAATAATATAGGTGATTTTACAGGTAATGTTGATACATTATCTGATTCCGGTATTGTATATACTAATAGATGTGATCATGTGAAAAAGAAAACACCAATAGATTATTATTATCCCGGATGTCCATTTAGGATTAATGGAAGATAGTTACAGACCCTATCCCCTTTAATAATATGAATAATTATTTCTTAAAGGGGACAGGCAGTATAATGAAAATTTTTGTTAGAGACAGACTTTTTTATAAGACACTTGTAGCATTTGCACTTCCAATTGCGCTTCAGCAGCTTATCACCGTAGGCGTAAATATGGCTGATAATGTAATGCTTGGACAGCTTGGTGAAGCTCCAATGAGCGGTGCGACACTTGCCAATAATTTTATAACCATATTTCAGATAATGTGTATGGGACTTGGCATGGGAGCAAGTGTTCTTGTAAGCAGATTCTTTGGTATGAAGGATCAGCTTTCGATGAAGAAATCTGTTGTCATTATGTACAGGCTTTTGTTCGTGGTAGCTACTGTATTTTCTGTAGCTACAGCTCTTTTTCCAGGTGAGATAATGGGTATCTTTACGAGTGAAGAAGAGGTAATAATTCAGGGTACAGGGTATCTTCTTATTTCTATTCCCTGTTACTATCTAAATGGTTATGCTGTTACCAGCAGTATCATGCTAAGAAGCGTTGGTAAGGCTAACATTCCGCTGTATTCCAGCCTTTGTTCGTTCTTTATTAATATCTTTTGTAACTGGATATTTATTTTTGGTAAACTTGGTGCACCCAAAATGGGAGTTAATGGTGCGGCTCTTGGTACTCTTATTGCAAGGATCGTAGAGTTTAGCGTTATAATGGGCTTTTTGTTTTTGGCAGATACTAACATCGGACTTAGGATCAAAGATCTTACGCTATCTGTTAAAGATCTTATCGGTGAGTATATAAGGATATCTATTCCTGTACTTGTTTCAGATACTCTTCTTGGACTTGGTAACAGCGCTGTTGCAGTTGTTATGGGGCATATAGGTGCAAGCTTTGTTGCAGCTAACTCCATTACGACTGTCGTTATGTCACTTGCAACTGTTGTTATCCAGGGTATAAGCCAGGCAAGCTGTACTATCACAGGTATTACACTTGGTAAAGGAGATGTAGAAAAAGCCAAAGCCCAGGGCATTACCTTTGCAGCACTTGGTTTTATTATTGGCGGTTTTGGATGTATACTTATTCTTGCAATTTCAAAGCTTGTTGTTGGCGCATATAAGATAGAACCTGAGACAGCCAATCTTGCGATAGAACTCATGCATGCTGTTGCTCTTGTGATATGGTTTCAGGCTGCAAACAGCATTCTTACAAAGGGTACACTAAGGGGCGGCGGAGATACAAAGTTCCTTATGGTTGCTGATATAATATTTTTGTGGATATTCAGTATACCGCTTGGAGCACTAGCAGGACTTGTATTTAAATGGCCGGGATTCTGGGTTTACATTATGCTTAAGATAGATCAGTTTATAAAATGTGTGATATGCGTTATAAGGCTTAGAAGCGGTAAATGGATTAAGAAGATCAAAGCGTGATCTAATCAGGCGTAGCTTATGATAAGAAGGTGAATATAATGATAAAAGTTGACCTTATAACCGGATTTCTTGGATCCGGAAAGACAACATTTATAAAAAAATATGTGAGGTACTTGAATTCCCAGGGAATAAAAGTATGTATTCTGGAAAATGATTATGGTGCCGTAAATATAGATGTGGCGCTTCTTGAAGATATAAGAAGTGATCTGTGCGGAGTTGAAATGATAGTTGGAGGTGATGGCAAAACTGCTCATCAAAGAAGACTCAAGACCAAGCTTATAACCCTTGCAATGTCCGGCTATCAAAGGGTTATCATAGAGCCATCCGGAATATTTGATATGGACGAGTTCTTCGATACCCTCTATGAATCCCCACTTGATAACTGGTATGAGATAGGAAGCGTTATAGCAATAGCATCAGCAGATCTTGAAGATAATCTTTCCAAAGAGTCTGATTATGTGCTCGCATCAGAAATAGCTGATGCGGGAATTGTAGTTTTGTCAAAGACAGAAGATGTATCTGATGAAAGAGTCACCAAAGTAAAAGAACATATAAGAAAAGCTCTTGAGGGGATTTTAGTAAGAAGAACCGATATATTCAGGTCTCAGGAAGCTTTTGACAACTTCTTTATAAATAAAGGTAGTGATGAGCTTAATGATGAAGACTTTAAAAAGATAGCATCTGCAGGATTTGTACATGGTGATTATGAAAAAAGGCAGCTTTCAGATGATAAAGGCTATAAATCCTTGTACCTTTTTGGAGTTAAGCTTAAAAAAGACGAGCTTATAGAAAATATCAGCAAGGCGATAGAAGATCCTGAGTGCGGCCATATAATACGTATAAAAGGTTTTGCCAAAATTGGTGATGAATCGGATAAAGGAGCTGAATCTGAAGGATATACCGAAATAAATGCAACAAGGCAGAAAGTTACCTATAACCATGTAAGAGGCGCCCAGGAAGTAATCATAGTCATTGGCGAAAAATTAAATACAGATATGATCAGTAAGTATTTTCCGACAGCGGACTTTAATGAACTGATCTAAACTTCGCATTAAAATATAAGTAATGCCTGTGGGGATGACTATATGAGCAGCCTATAAAGGATTTTCTTGTCTTAAAAATGTTATAATTCAAGGCTTAATATCTGGAATTTTATATTCCGGGGGCCGAAACTCGCTTCGCTCAGACATGCGGCCCCCAAGAAGAATATAAAACTCCATCTATTAAGCTCTTGAATTAGAAACATTTTTAAAGAACGCGAAAATCCTTTATAGGCTGTTCATATAGTCTTATCCCACAAAATGAAGTGATATTTTAAATGCGAAGTTTAGATGAATTAATATGATATTTGGCGAGTGTGATACAATATAAATGGTATATGCGTTTTAGTGATCATGAATTTGAGCCACGTTTATGTAGATGAGGGCGGTTATATAAGCATTGCCATAATACTGGTTGGGAGATGATCCTGTAATGAGATTTTTATTTATATCGAATTATATTAATCATCACCAGATTCCTCTTTGTGAAGCTATTATGAGGATAATCGGTGATGAGAATTTTATATTTGTTCAGACACAGCCTATGGAAGAGGAAAGAGTTCGTATGGGCTGGGGCGTTGATATATATAAACTTCCTTATGTAAAGATATATGACAATGATAAGATTGACACATTAAATGCAATTAATGATTTTGATATAGTGCTTCTTGGATGGACAGAAAATGAAGATGTATTAAATGCGTGTCTTATGAGGGCTCAGGCAGGCAAGCCTCTTCTTAGGATGAGCGAAAGGATATATCGCGAAGGACAGTGGAAAGCAGTATCTCCAAAGGGCCTTATAGCCAAATACAAAGAGCATATAAAATTCAGAAATAAAAAGGTCTATATGCTTTGTAACGGTGCGTATGTAGCTTCTGACTTCGCGCTTATAGGTGCATATCCTCACAAGATGTTCAGATGGGGATATTTTCCGGAATACAGGGAATATACTTCTGAGCAGATGAGAAGCATGAAGAGGATGGAGGACAATAAGACTCCAAGGATCCTGTGGGCAGGAAGGTTTATGGACGGAGTCAAGCATCCTGAATTTGCTCTTCAGCTTGCAGCATATCTTAAGGAAAAGAATTATTCTTTTCACCTGGATATTGTAGGTGATGGGGAGATGAATGATGATTTAAGGTACTACGTTGATGAGAACAGACTTACAGATGTAGTGACTTTCCACGGTTTTCTTGTGCCTGAAAGAGTCAGGCAGATGATGGAAGAAGCTCATATATACCTTTTTACCAGCAATAATCTTGAAGGCTGGGGGGCGGTTGTTAATGAGGCTATGAATTCAGGCTGCGCTGTTGTTGCAGGTTCAATGGCTGGAGCTGTCCCGTACCTGATACAAGACGGAGAAAATGGCTATATATTTGATGGAGAAAATCTTCAAAGTTTTCTTGATAAGGTTGAAGATCTTGTAAAGCATCCGTCAAAGCAGCAGAAATTTGGAAATAATGCTTATGATACTATTAAAAGACAATGGAACAGTAATGTTGCAGCACAAAGGCTTATAGATTTCTGCAATGCTCTTATTAAGGATAAAGAATATATAGCTCCAAAGGATGGCCCTATGAGTCATGCTCCTGTTATAAAACCATATATAAGACCGGAAGAAGTAAAGTAAATAATTTCTCACATTATAAACAATCTATTATGAACTACTCATCACCTAAAGGTAATGTGGGTTCTGGCTTTTCTGGCTACATCGTTATAAAAGACTCCCACGGCAAAACCGTGGGAGAACATAGCTTATATGTATTACCATAAGCTTTTAAAAGCTTTCTGTATTTCACTACTTTATGTTCTTACGCCCTGGCGTACGGATGGTGGTACCATCCAGCCGGCAAATTTCATTATTGAACGGCTCTGAGTAGCTACTACTTTCTTACGCCAGTCTCTTGGCGCTTCACCAAAATCTTCTAGGAAATGACGATTAAAACTTGATAATGAATGAAAACCTACTTCGTCTGAAATGTTTAAGATGGGCATTTCAGTTGTGCGCAGAAGTACAGATGCCTTTTGTACTCTTATGTGGTTGAGATATCTAAGTGGTCCGTCTCCTACAATTGCTGTAAACAGGCGTCTGAAATGAGTCGGTGACAAAGAACACATAGCAGCAAGATCTTCCATTACAAAATCTTCCATATAATGGTCCTGTATATAGTCTATGGCAGGGGCTATTACAAGCGCATTCTCATGAGGATGTGCACTTGCATTAAGCTCAAGCTTCTTATATATAGGGAAGAGCTTTACTATCAGGGCCATCATAAGGCCTCTTACAGAGAACTCATAGTTGCTTCCCTTTCTTCTTAGTTCACAGATTGCAGCAGTAACAAGGTTGTAGATATCAGGATATTCATCTCTTGGCAATATGCCGTAGTAGTTATGGAGCATTTTGGTAAGTTCAGCTGAGTGTTCCAAAGCACTTAATGGAAACAGAGGTTCGAGAAGCGACTGAATATCTACAAATATATAAGACCACTTACTGGCGCACCCCGGGTCTGAGTATGTTGTATGAGATATATTGTTGGCTACAATAGTGATATCTCCTGCATGGAAGGGCTGCTTGTCGCCCATGAACTCCATGGTTCCGCTTTCGGTCTCGCATAAGCCTATTTCAAGGCAATTATGGAAGTGAAGAGTACCTGAAGGAATGTCTGAAATTCTCCATTGATCTCCAGATAGAAGCAGTACAGGGAAGTATTCCGGCAGATCGTAGCTTCTGAATTCTATTGTCTGTTGCTTTGATTTGGGCATAATGTCAAAAACCTCCGTCTGAATTCAATATCAAGTATATAATATGACGGAAATCAAAGTAAAGATTTAATAATGCATTTCTGACCGAAAAAATAAACGAAAATCAAATTAATTTATTGTATATTAAATTAAAAATAGACTAAAAACCATGATTTTTAACAAAAATGACCAACACAATTAGTAAAAAATAGACAATAGATGGTGATTTTGTTTTTAACATGGTCGAAAATGCACAGTTTTTATAGATGAAATGAAGTGAATAAATGCCCATATAACCATACAATTGAAAATGTAAGAGGGTTATGTGTAATTCAGCAGGTTCCTGCTGGATATCTCTAAACATTAGGAATTATTTAAATAATACAAAAGTAATTTTGACAGAAGTAAAGCTTGGAGGAGGTTTTTACATGGGTAAAGGTAATGATGCGGTTTCGAATGTTAAGCCGCAGGTTAAGACAAGCTGGAAGAAAGCATTTAAAAGAGACTGGCAGTTGTATCTGCTTCTTTTATTCCCGCTTGCAATGGTTGTTCTTTTCAACTACGCAGCTTATCCGGGACTCAGGATGGTCTTCATGAACTACAAAGTTATGAAAGGCTACAGCGGAAGTGATTGGGTTGGAATGAAGAATTTCGTAGATCTGTTTACGGGAACTTCAAGTGCCCGTTTCTTCATGGCTCTGAGAAACTCAATAGTATTTAACTTACTTGATCTTGCTCTTGGTTTTCCGATGCCTATCATTTTGGCAGTAATGCTCAATGAGCTCAGATTTCCAAAGTACAAGAAAGTAACACAGACAGTTTTATATCTGCCACACTTCCTTTCATGGGCAGTTATCGGATCAATCGCTCTTACAATGTTCCGTACAAATACCGGTCTTATCAATATGACTCTTTCAAGTCTTGGATGGATCGATCAGGGAATTCCTTTTCTTACAGAAAAATTCCACTGGGCTGCAACATATCTGCTCATTGGTGTATGGCAGGGAATGGGATGGGGATCAATCCTCTACCTTGCAGCAATAACCGGTATAAGCGGTGACCTTTATGAAGCAGCAATGATCGATGGCGCAAGCCGTTGGCAGAGAATATGGCACATAACACTTCCTGGAATTCGTCCTACAATCGTAACACTTCTTATTATGAATCTTGGACGACTTATGGGATCCAATCTTGAAAGACTTGTAGCTCTTGATAATGCTCTTGTAAGAGATTTCCAGTATCAGCTCGCTGTATACATATATGATTACGGTTTTTCCGGTCAGCACTATTCAATAGGTACAGCAGCTAACCTGTTCCAGTCACTTGTCGGTCTTATCTTGGTACTGATCGCTGACAGAGTTGCAAAAGCTCTTGGCGAAACAGGACTGCTATAAAGGAGGTTGAATATGGATACAGCAGTTTTTAAGGGAGGCAAGATAATGGCTAAAAAGAGAAGTGATAAAGAAAATGACATATCCGCAGGCGGAAGCAGAGCGATAAGTAAACTTCACGTAAGCGATGTTGTAATAGTACTTGTAATTGGTATTTTATCCTTAACATGTCTTCTTCCATTCTGGCATGTTGCAGTTAAATCAATTTCATCAAATGCCGCAGTTGCAGCAAAGTCAGTATATCTGTGGCCGATTGATGTAACCTGGGATGCATACAGATCCATCGTAGAAGATGGTAGTATGACACACTCAATGATATACAGCGTAGAGGTAACAGTGATCTTCACAATACTTGGTATGATCGTATGTACCTGCGCAGCATATCCGCTCTCAAGAAAGAGACTTAAAGGAAGAGCAGTGATCACATTCCTTCTTATGATCCCTATGTACTTTAGTGCAGGTAATCTTCCTACATACCTTTTGTATAGTGATCTCCATCTTCTTGATACAATGTGGGTTCTTATATGGCCACTTATCTATTCAGCCTATAACATGCTTATCATGAAGAACTACTTTTTATCAAATATCCCGGATGAGCTTGAGGAATCAGCCTTCCTTGATGGAGCTTCAAATTTCCAGATACTGTTTAAAATAGTGCTTCCACTTTCAAAGCCTATCCTTGCAACACTTACACTTTTTTATGCAGTAGGTCGTTGGAATGCGTACGGCGACAATATGTACTATATAAGAAGCAATGACCTTAAGATGGCACAGTACAAGCTCTACGAAATGATCTTAAATGCTCAGGAAGCAGCTTCAACAGCGCTTACAGAGGCTACAAATGTAACATCAACACCTGAAGTACTTCAGGCAGCATCAGTAATGTTTGTAACAATACCGATCATAATCATTTATCCTTTCGTACAGAAATATTTCGTAAAGGGCACAATGGTAGGTGCGGTTAAAGGTTAATAAAACAATATAAAAGGAGGATTTTATATGAAAAAGAACATGTTAAGGAGAAGCTTTGCACTTGCTATGAGTAGCGCAATGGTAATGGGCGCACTTGCAGGTTGCTCAGGTTCTACTAACGAGACAGCAGCAGATCAGACAGAGCAGACAGACAGCACAAACGAAACAAGCCAGGAAACTACATCAGAAGCTGCTGCAACAACAGAGTCAGGAGATGCTGAGGCATCAGCTGAGGGTTCAGGCATTGACAGCTGGCAGCCATTTGCAGACAATGTAACACTTCAGATTCCTGTATATGATCGTGGTGGAGAAGTTGATGTTACTAACAACTACTGGACACAGTGGGTACAGACTAATTTTGGTGATAAGTACAATATCACAGTTGAGTTCGTAGCAATTCCTCGTGGAGACGTTCTTAATGCATATGCAAACCTTGCAAATGCTCAGGACCTTCCTACAATCCTTATGGAGTATGACTTCCCTAAGCAGGCACAGTGGGCTGATGATGGATATCTTCAGGAACTTGACCTTGAGAAGCTTAAGAGCGTAGCTCCTACATACTATGCAATGATGGAAGAGCAGGGCAACCTTGACTATACAGATCTTAATGACACAACATACTTTGCTCTTGCAGAAAGACCTTATTCACAGAACACATACAACTATGTAACATTCTATCGTCAGGACTGGCTTGATCAGCTTGGACTTGAGTATCCTCAGACATGGGAAGAAACACTTGAAGTATACGCAGCAATCAAGGAAGCTGGACTTGCAGAATATCCTGCAGGCGGAACAAAGATCTCAGGCGCTGGCGTAGACCAGAACTATGGCTACAGATCAAATCCTCAGGATGAGTATGAGTGGGCTACAACAGGTGACTATGCTATACCTGCTCTTTCAACAGAAGCTCAGAAGAACCTTCTTTACAGAAGAAATCAGCTTTACAACCTTGGATATTTCAATCCTGATTTCACACAGAGAGAAGCAGCTGATGGCGAAGCTGATTTCATCGCAGGTAACGCTTTCACATATTCAGCTTACATCGCTCCTTCAATCGCAGTTCTTGATTCTTTCTATGAGACAAATCCTGATGCACACCTTTCAATCGCTGTTTGCCCGGGTCTTGTAGAAGATACAGGCGCTGACGGAATCTCAACAACAAATGCATATCGTCCTAACAACAACTTTGGTATGATGATCGGCTTCTCAGCACTTGCTTCTGAAGATCAGATCACAGCAGCTATGATGTACATGGAATGGATGCTTGCAGGTGAAGTTGACGGAACAAGCGCACTCTTCACAATGCAGTATGGTATCGAAGGCGAGACATTCGAGTATGACGAGAACGGATACCCTGTAATCACAAACAACACAGAAGGCGAATACGCAATGGCTAACAACAACAAGGATTACTGGTGTGTAGCTGTTGAGTCTAAGACACTTGGTTCAATCGAAGATGACATCAAGCTCAACATGCCTGTTAACTATCCTGATTCAGATGCTTGGTATCAGCAAATCCTTGATAACTACAATGGTATGGAATCAATGGTTGATAGCGGTGTAATCCAGCCTGACTGTAACTTCGCTGTAACTCTTACATCTGTAACAGACAACCAGGAGACACTCCTTGGTCTTTACGAAGAATATGCTTCAAAGCTTGTAGTTGCATCTGACGAAGAGTTCGATACACTTTATGAGCAGTACAAGCAGGAGTACCTTGATGCCGGATATCAGGCAATCATCGATGAGAGAGGCGAAGCATACAATAATGGTCTGACCTCCAAGATGAAATAATTCATCTGTTCAGATTACCCCTGAAAAGGTGACAGGTTCCATCTTTGTGACAATCACATAATTTTTTAAAAGCGATCCCCGAGCAAGCTCAGTGGAGCAGCCCGGGGATTTCTTTGAAAAGAGAAACGAGATGCGGATCGACAGATTTTTTAAAAGCAATAAAAAATATCAAAAATATAAATATGTATATTAAAAGTGGTACTAATAAAATAAACAGGCTTTTCTTTATCTTTTAAATGAGGATTATCTTTATTTAGAGGAATATATAGTCATTGTTTAAAAGATTAAGAAATACAGTTATATGGCAGTTACAGGCCGGAGAGGAGATATATGACATCACTTGATTTTGACACAAAGGTAATCGAAGAGACTATTGATCATATAGTTGATAAGACAATGAATATGGATCTTACATGGGACTGGCCATGCGGAGTTGCATATTATGGTATAGCCAAAGCGTATGAAGTGACCAAGAAGAAGGAATATCTTGATGTACTTAAGGCAAGAATCGATGAATACGTTGATGAGCTTGGCCTTCCTAAGGTATGGACAGTTAATACCTGTGCAATGGGACATTGTCTTATTACTTTATATGATGCTACTAAAGACCAGAAGTACTGGGACATAGTAATGAGTAAGGTTGATTACCTTAGAAATGATGCTCTTAGATTTGGAGATAATGTACTTCAGCATACAGTATCAGCTAATAATGATTTCCCGGAACAGTGCTGGGCAGATACACTTTTCATGGCAGCCTTCTTCCTTTTAAGAGTTGGTGTACATGAACAGGATGAAGAGCTTATAGCTGATGCACTTAATCAGTACTATTGGCATATCAAATATCTTCAGAACAAAAATACCGGATTATATTATCACGGCTAT
>NZ_JAILQF010000363.1 GCF_024699075.1 Butyrivibrio sp. | reverse complement strand
AGACCTTTTTGACAAAGTTCAGGGCATAGTAGTTGGCGATAAGAAAGGAATGCCTCTTGGAAGACTTATAGCCTTTGAAGATAAGCCTAAAGAGTATGACTGCTGGAATATCGACGCTGATTATGAGAATGTAAGCGAAGTTATAAATAATGTTCAGAAAATGGAAATATATAAAGATGATCCATTTGTACTTACAATCCATATAGAAAGGAAGTTCAGAAATTCGTTTATAAGCCAGAACGTCATTTTTTATAATGACATAGGAAGAATAGATTTTGAGACAGATATAGACTGGCACGAACATCAGGTGCTCTTAAAGGCAGCATTTAACCTAAATATTAAGGCAGATAGTATTAATGCAGAGATCCAGTTTGGTAATGTATCAAGGAGCCTTGAAACAAAGACAAGCTTTGATAAAGCAAGATTTGAGATGTGCGCACACAGATGGGTTGATATGGCAGGAGAATTATTAAATGAAGGTATACCTTTTGAACAGGAAAAGCCTAAGGATGATACCAGGACTATAAATAACAATCCTGAAAACAAGCCTGTATATGGAGTTTCTATTTTAAATGACTGCAAATACGGCTATGATGCCAAAGACAACACAATAAGGCTAACCCTCCTTAAATCAGGAATATATCCCAATCCCTGCGCTGATAACGGCCATCATCACTTTACATACTCTATTTATTCACATAAGGGAGATTATAGACAGGGCAAAGTTATAGAGGAAGCTGAAAACTTAAACAGAAAGCTTATACTTGTTCCTGCCTGTGATAGTAATGCATTTATAAATAGTAATGAGCCTGAAAATGGCTTTGGAATAATAGATACAGGCAGTGAAGAAGGCATATTCATTGATACTGTCAAAAAAGCTGAAGAAACAGATGACATAATAGTTCGCCTGTATGAAGGCTATGGATATGAGCACAATATAAAGGTATCTGTTCCGGATGCACTTTTAAAGGCAGCAGGCTTTAAGGACGTAGAGATAAGCGAATGTGATCTAAGAGAAAATGTAACAGACAAAAAAGGCATCAATACTCTTTGTATAAGACCATTTGAAATAGTAACTCTAAAGCTCCACTTTATAAAGATGTAGCCAGAAAAACCATTGTCTTTAGATGATAGGAGTTCACTTTAAAACAGGTATAGATCAAATACTAAACGAGGGGGAAGCACATGCTATGAGTAAGATAAGGCATGATCCGGGAAAAGAACGCAAATTTCTTACAGTAGCTCTTGGAATATTAAGAGGAGTTCTTGAAGAAGAAGGAGTAACTGATAGATCAGTCTTAAATACTGATGCACAAAGACTTCATGATTTTATAAAACTTGTCTCCAAAGATTTTGAGATTGGTTATCCAAAGAAAAGCAATGCTCCTAAAGGAAATTTTATAGTAACAACCTATGACGGCTCAAGAAAAAGGACACCTGCGCAGGTAAAACTCTGGAAGCTTACAGATAATGAAACAGATAAAGATTTTGACCATGTATGTGGAAAAATAGACATGGAGCGATTCGTTACAGAATTTGACGGGGAGCTTTCTGCTTCTATACCTTACGGAAAATATTACTGCGAAGTATCTAAGGGAAGCGAATACTGCATCATTAAGGATGTTGTTGAGATTGGCCCCAAAACAGTTAATCGTAAATATCATTTAAAAAGATTTATTGATTTAAGTAAATATGGATGGTATGCAGGTGATATCCATCATCACAGCATATATTCAAGCCCTGTATATAAGGGAGATGATGATGTTACAGAAAGCCCCCACGAAGTTGCAAATTCTATGGCAGCAATGGGACTTAGGTATGGAGCTTTGAGTGATCACCATAATATTCTCAATCATAAACAGTGGATGAAAGAGACAAGAAGTGATTTCCTTCCCATAGTATCCAAGGAGATATCCACATCTAATGGCCATGTCATAGCACTTGGCGCAGAAAAGGATGTTATATTCAGGATACCTGATAAGGATCAAAGAAGTGATGAATATATGCGATCTGAGTTTAAGAAAATAGTGAACGAGATCAAAGAAAATGGCGGCCTTGCCCAGATCAATCATCCATGTGATCTTTCAAGATCCAATTCCTGGAACCCTTCCTATTACGATATGACAGGAATATTTGAAACCATAGAGATATGGAACGGATCAGCACCTATGATCAAAGGCTCTACCAATTATAAGGCATATGAACTCTGGCTTAACCTATTGAAAGAAG